>NZ_JBEXLR010000072.1:0-32356 GCF_040610095.1 Micromonospora sp. NPDC004540 | reverse complement strand
GCACCACCGCGCTCCGGGCGGTCGGCGGACCCGGTCCCGGCCGGGCCGCCGGGCGCCGCAGCGGGCCGGCCGTGGGGTGCCGCCTCGGGCTGCTCCACAGGTACGGTCACGGCCGCACCACCGAGGGCCGGGGTGAGCCGCTCCCCGTCGCCGGGCGCGGTGGCCGGGTTCTCGGCGGTGGCCGGGCGCGCGGCCCGGCGGCGGATCGGGTCGGCGCCGGTGACGATCCGGTTGATCAGCTCGTCGTCGTGCCGCACCTCGACCCGCTCGCGCCGCCGCAGCCGCCACCGCCCCGACCGCTCCAGGGCGCGGCGCGGCGTCGGATGCGCCGGGCCGGCGTTGTCGGTGGACCCGTCGCCGGTTCGCGTCCCGCCGGCCCGCCCGCCGTTGCGGGGCAGGGCGTCGGCGGGGGCCGGCCGCGCCGCCGGGGCGGGCAGGCCGGGCGCCGGATCGAGGGCCGCGCCGTCGCCGCCGCGTACGCCGGTCGGCTCCTCGGCCGGGGCCGGCGGCCCGGACTCCAGCACGCGGCGCAGGTCGGCCAGGAGGCTGAGCCGCTCGGCGGAGTTGTGGTCGGACTCCGGCGCGTAGACGGCGACGGTGTCGTTGCGGTGCTTCGCGTCGTACATGGCCACGTCGGCGTGGCGCATCAGGGTGGCGAAGTCCTCACCGTGCTCGGGATAGAGGGCGATGCCGATCGAGCCGCCCACGTCCAGCGGCAGGCCGTCCAGCGGCACCGGCTCGGCGAGCGCGGCGACCACCCGGCCGGCCCGCTCGCGGGCCTGGTCGGTGCCGGTGAGCCGCGGTACGACGATGGCGAACTCGTCGCCGCCGAGCCGCGCCACCAGGTCCTCCTCACCGACCACCTCGATCAGCCGGGCGCTCACCTCGACCAGCAGCCGGTCCCCCACCGCGTGCCCGAGCGCGTCGTTGACGTGCTTGAACCGGTCGAGGTCGAGCAGCAGCAGGGCCAGGTGGGCGTCCGGCTCGCCGCGGGCGGCCCGCTCGGCGTGCAGGTGCACCTGCTCGGCCACCTCGGTGAGCAGGGCCTTGCGGTTGGGCAGCCCGGTCAGCGGGTCGAGGTCGGCGAGTTGTTCCCGCTCGGCGGAGAGCCGGGCCATCCGGTAGACCGCGAACAGCGGGACCAGCACCAGCGGGATCAGCGCGGCGCTGGCCCGGGCGGCAGCCACCAGCACCGGGGCGAGCAGCAGCAGCGAGCCGGTGGAGAGCAGCTCGTAGGCCAGGCCGAGCCGGATGCTGGGCCACCAGCGGTCGCCGAACCGCAGCCGGATCGCGGAGCTGACCAGGCCGTAGTTGACCACGAACCAGGCCGCCGTGGCGCCGCCCACCGCCGCCACGTCGGTCCAGTGCAGCCGGCCGCCGTCGAAGAGCTCGCCCGGGCCGAGCCGGGTGACCGCGTACGCGGCGGCCAGCGCGCAGGCGTACTGGGCGCCGTTGAAGGCGGTGCGCCAGCCGGCGTAGCCGAGCCGCCAGCCGGAGACGGCCACCGCCACGGCCTGCACGGCGACGGCCGGCCCGAGCCCCCAGCCGAGCAGGATGGCGAAGGTGAAGCAGGTGGACGGGAAGACCGCCGAGGTCTGCCGTCGACCGGGCGGCACGAAGGGGCGGGCGTCGCAGGCGACGGCGAGCGCCGCCATGGTCCAGAAGGCGGCCGGCAGGTGGGGCAGCTCGTCGGGGAGCGCGGCCAGCGGCGCGGCCGAGACGAGCAGGGCCAGGACGCCGACCACGCCGACGAAGCCGAAGAACGGCCCGGTCCGCCCAGGCGGGACGGAGTTTCGCGGGTCGCCGGTCTCCATCGCACCTCCCGGGATCGGCCCCTGGCGCGCGCCGTCACACGCCGTACGCCAATGAAACGCCCTCGGTGCCGAATTCCCCGACACGACAGTCACGAATCGGTCGCAGTCGTAATTAAGTTGGAATGCGCGGCAGGCGCCGCCGCGAGGACCGGGTCAGCCCTCGATGCGGGCCACCTCCCGGGCCGCGTCGGGGCCGGACTCCAGCAGCACCCGGAAGCCCGCCTCGTCGAGGATCGGCAGCTTGAGGCCGGCCGCCTTGTCGGCCTTGGACCCGGGGTTGTCGCCGACCACCACGAAGCCGGTCTTCTTGGAGACCGAGCCGGTGACCTTGCCGCCCCGGCTCTGGATCGCCTCGGACGCCTGGTCGCGGCTGAACCCGGCCAGCGTGCCGGTGACCACCACGGTCACCCCTTCGAGCGGGCGCGGCCCCTCCTCGCCGGCCTCCTCGGCCATCCGCACGCCGGCCTCGGCCCACTTGCGCACCACCTCGCGGTGCCAGTCGACGGCGAACCACTCCTTGATGCTGGCCGCGATGGTCGGGCCGACGCCGTCCACCGAGGACAGCTCCTCCTCGCTCGCCGCCTCGATCGCCTCGATCGAGCGGAAGTGCCGGGCCAGCGCCTGGGCCGCGGTCGGGCCGACGTGCCGGATGGAGAGCGCCACCAGCACCCGCCACAGCTCCCGCTCCTTGGCCACGGCCAGGTTGTCGAGCAGCTTGATGGCGTTGCTGCCCAGCGTGCCGTCCTTGTTGACGAAGAACGGCGAGCGGGCGAGCTGCTCGGCGTCCAGCTGGAACAGGTCGCCCTCGTTGGTGATGATCTGCCCGTCCAGCAACGCGGCCGCGCTCTTCATGCCGAGCGCCTCGATGTCGAGCACCTTGCGGCTGGCCAGATAGAAGACCCGTTCGCGGATCTGGCCCGGGCAGGCAAGCCCGTTGGGGCAGCGGATGTCGACGTCGGCCTCCTTGGCCCGCGCGAGCGGGGTGCCGCAGGCCGGGCACGTGGTGGGCATGACGAACGGGCGGGCGTCGGCGGGCCGCAGGTCGACCACCGGGCCGAGCACCTCGGGGATGACGTCGCCGGCCTTGCGCAGCACCACCGTGTCGCCGATCAGCACCCCCTTGCGCTCCACCTCCTGAGCGTTGTGCAGGGTGGCGTACGCGACGGTGGAGCCGGCCACCTTGACCGGCTGGAGCAGGGCCCGTGGCGTCACCCGGCCGGTCCGCCCGACCTCGACGTCGATGTCGAGCAGCTTGGTGGTCACCTCCTCCGGCGGGTACTTGAAGGCGATGGCCCAGCGCGGCGCGCGGCTGGTCGAGCCGAGCCGCCCCTGGATGGAGACCGGGTCGACCTTGACCACGACGCCGTCGATCTCGTGCTCGACGTCGTGCCGGTGCTTGCCGTAGTAGGCGATGTATTCCGCGACGCCGGCCAGGTCGGGCACCACCCGCCACCGGTCACTGGTGGGCAGCCCCCACGCCTGGAGCGCCGCGTAGGACTCGGACTGCGCGGCGGGCTGGAAGCCCCGGCGGGCGCCGATGCCGTGCACCACCAGGCGCAGCGGGCGGGAGGCGGTGACCCGCGGGTCCTTCTGGCGCAGGCTGCCGGCGGCCGCGTTGCGCGGGTTGGCGAACGGCGCCTTGCCCTGCTCGACCAGGCCGGCGTTGAGGTCTGCGAAGCCGGCCACCGGGAAGTAGATCTCGCCGCGCACCTCGAGGAACTCCGGCACGTCGGGGAAGTCGTCGGACGGGGTGAGCCGGGACGGCACGTCCCGGATGCTGCGCACGTTGGCGGTGACGTCCTCACCGGTGCGCCCGTCGCCCCGGGTGGCGGCCCGGACCAGCCGCCCCTTCTCGTAGGTCAGGTTGATGGCCAGGCCGTCGACCTTGAGCTCGCAGAGGTAGGGCACCGTGCCACCGGCGTCCCGCTCGACCCGCTCGGCCCAGGCGGCCAGCTCCTCGTCGGCGAAGGCGTTGTCGAGCGAGAGCATCCGCTCGGCGTGGGTGACCGGGGTGAAGTCGGTGGAGAAGGTGCCGCCGACGCGCTGGGTCGGCGAGTCGGGGGTGCGCAGGGCCGGGTATTCCGCCTCCAGCGCCTCCAGCTCGCGCAACTGCTTGTCGAACTCGGCGTCGGAGATGGTCGGGGCGTCCAGCACGTAGTAGCGGTACTGGTGCTCGGTGAGCTCCTGGCTCAGCGTGGCGTGCCGCTCCCGCGCCTCCGGGGTCGGCTCGGCGCCGGCCGCCGCCTCCTGCGCGGGGCTGACCGCCTGGGGAATCGCTTCTTCGGACACCCTGCCGCCTTCGGACACCGCTGTCGACCTCCCGTGATCGTGCTACCCCCGCACCGTAGCGGTCGGGCCTGACAACCGCCCCCACCCCACCGATCCGTTCCCGGCGATCATGAGGTTGGCGGCAGCGAAGCGGACATTCCACCCCGTCAACCTCATGATCACCGGGCGGCTCCGGGCCGGGGCGGAGCCCGGGGCCGGGCCCGGGGTCGGGTCCGGGTCGCGGTGCCGGGCGGTGGGGTGGTCGGCGTGGGACGATCGCCGGGCGGTGTGGGCCGGGACGGGCGAGAGGCGGGGTGCGGATGCGCGACGGGCTGCTGTGGGCGGCGGTGATCGTGGGCTGTGTCGCGGCCGGGTGGCTGTGGGGTGAGTGGCGACGCCGGGCCGCGGATCGGTCCACGGACGCGGGTCGGCGCGCGGGGCGCCGGGACGGGCGGCCGGGCGCGGCGGACGGCCGC
This sequence comes from Micromonospora sp. NPDC004540, assembly GCF_040610095.1. Classification (NCBI taxonomy): domain Bacteria; kingdom Bacillati; phylum Actinomycetota; class Actinomycetes; order Micromonosporales; family Micromonosporaceae; genus Micromonospora; species Micromonospora sp. NPDC004540. Next base: position 27,798 of record NZ_JBEXLR010000072.1, on the reverse strand, counting down.
ACCGGGACGGCAGCCCGCCCCGACAGCGGCACGCGGCCGGGGCGCCGCGGCTCCCGACCCGGCGGTCGACCCGACGGGGAGCCGGCGCGGGGGCGTACCGGCGGGGCGCCGCGGCCGCGGAACGCCGGGCGGGGCCCGGCGGAGACGCCCCGGCCCGGCGAGATCTGGTGGGCCGATGTGCCCTACGCCGACGGGACCGGCTCGAAGGTGCGCCCCTGCCTGGTGCTGCGGGTCGACGGCCGGGACGCGGAGGTCCTGAAGATCACCAGCCAGGACAAGTCGGGCCGGGACGACCACCTGCCGATCCCCACCCGGAGCTGGGACCCGGACGCCGACCACGACAGCTTCCTGGACATCAGCGAGCCCATCCCGGTGCCCCGCACCGCCTTCGAGGACCGGGCCGGCGCCTGCGACCCCGACCTCTGGCGCGGCATCCGCCGCCTCCCGCACCTGACCGCCTGACCTGCGCCCCCGGCGGCGTTCAGGGCGCCGAACGCGACCGGCGCCTCCGGGCGGCGTTCAGGGCGCCGACCGATCAGCGGGCGGCGGATCGGTCGAGCGGGGTGGCGAGGGCAGTGAGCTGGTCGGCGTACTCGATGCGGGCGGACCACTCGGCCGGCCAGGCCGCCATGCCGTGCGCGGCGCCGACGAACGCGCCGGCCAGGGCGGCGATCGAGTCCGAGTCGCCGGCCGTGGTGGCGCCCCGGGCCAGCGCGCCGACCGGGTCGTCGGGGTGCCGCAGCGCGCAGAGCAGCGCCGTGGCCAGCGCCTCCTCGGCGATCCAGCCCTCGCCGGTGAGCCGGCACGGGTCGCCGCCGTCGTCGGGGCGGGCCAGCGCCGCGTCGAGCCGGCCGAGCACGCGCAGGCACTCGTCCCAGCCCCGGGCGATGAACTCCGCCGGCGTCGACTCGCCCGGGCGCTGCCACAGGTCGCCGAGCCAGTCGTCCCGGTAGACCGTGCGCTGCGCGTGGGCGCGCTCGGTGAGCAGCACCGGCAGGTCGGGCAGCGCGGCGCCGTCGCGCAGCAGCCGGACCGCGTACGCGGTCAGCTCGCTGGCCGCCAGGCCGGTCGGGTGGCCGTGGGTCAGGCCGGCCTGGAGCTGGGCCAGCCCGGCCAGCGTGTCGAGGTCGACCTCGAGCAGCCCGACCGGGGTGACCCGCATGTTGGCCCCGCAGCCCTTCGAGCCGGCGACCGTCGCGTCCTGCCAGCGGGTGCCCCGGTCCAGCTCGGCGCAGGCGCGCAGGCAGGTCATCCCGGGGGCGCGGTTGTTCTCCGGGCTGACCGCCCAGTCGAGGAACCGCCGCCGCAGCAACGGTTCCACCGCCTCCGCCGTGAAGACCGGCGCGTCGTGCAGCGCCCAGGCCACCGCGAGCGCCATCTGGGTGTCGTCGGTGACCAGCGCCGGGTCGCCGGTCAGCTCCCGGGGGCCGGCCGGACCGTAGCGGCGGACGATCTCGGCGACGGTGAGGAACTCGGTGGGCTTGCCCAGGGCGTCGCCGTAGGCGAGGCCGAAGAGCGAGCCGGAGGCGCGGCGCGGGGCGGAGTCGATCACGGTGCTGATCATGCCCCGCCCGCGCAAGCCCCGCCCGGTCAGTCCCAGCAGAGGCAGAACGGGTGCCCGGCCGGGTCGGCGTAGACCCGGAAGCCCTCGCCCTCGCCGGGCAGCCGGCGCGCGCCGAGCGCCAGCGCCGCCTTCTCCGCGGCCTCGATGTCGTCGACCGTCACGTCGAGGTGGAACTGCTGCGGCCGCTCCGGGTCGGGCCAGTCGGGGGCACGCAGGTTGAGCGCCTTCTGGAAGGCGAGACGCGGCTGGTGGCCCGGCCGGCCGCCGAGCACCACCCACTCGTCACCGTCGGAGTTGTCCTCGATCAGCGGAAGGCCGAGCAGCTCCGCGTAGAAGCCGGCCAGCGCACGCGGATCGGGGCAGTCGATCACCACGGAACGCAGCTGTCCAATCATGCCGGTCATCCTGCCCCCGGGGTGCGACAGGAAACCTATTCCTCGGCGAGCCGGCGGCCGGCGTCCCGGCAGGCGGCGAGGACCGCCCGCACATACGCCGGGGTGGCCCCGGCCAGGCCGCAGGCGGGGGTGACCACCACCTGCTCGGCGAGTTGGCGGCGGGGGAAGCCGAGCTGGTCCCAGACCCGGCGTACCCGGTCGGCGACCTGGGCCGAGGTCGGCGCGCGACCGGCCGGCGGCGGCAGCGCGGGCGCGGCGCCGGCCAGCAGCCCGAGCCCGGCGTCGATCGCCTCACCGAGCGGGTCCAGGTCGGTGACCAGGTCCAGGTCGAGGGCGACGCCGACGGCCCCGGCGGTGCGGATCAGCTCCAGCGGCACCTCCGGCGCGCAGCAGTGCACCACGGTGGGCACACCGGCCGCCTCGATCACGCCGCCCAGCAGCGCGCGGGCCACCTCGGACTCGACCGCCCGGTAGGTGCCGAAGCCGCTCTCGGTGGGCACCCGGCCGGCCAGCACCGCGGGCAGCGACGGCTCGTCGAGCTGGAGCAGCACCGCGGCGCGCGGCAGCCGCCGGGCCACCGCCGCGACGTGTCCGCGCAGCCCCTCGCCGAGCGAGCCGGCGAGGTCCCGGACCGCCCCGGGGTCGCGCAGCAGCCGGCCGCCGATCGGCAGCTCCAGCGAGGCGGCCAGGGTGAACGGGCCGGCGGCCTGGACCTTTACCGGGCCGGCGTACTCCTCGGCCTGCTCGGCGAGCTGGTCGAGGTCGCGTTCCATCAGGTCGCGGGCGCGGCGCAGGTCCTTGCCGGGGCGCGGGGCGATCCGCCAGCGGGCCGCGTACAGCTCGACCGGCAGCTCGACGAGGAGGCCGCCGGTGCGGCCGATCAGGTCCGCGCCGGGGCCCCGCGCGGGCAGCTCCGGCAGGTGCGGCAGGGCGGGCAGCTCGCCGAGCACGACGCGCTGCGCCTCGGCGACGTCGGTGCCGGGCAACGACCCGATCCCGGTCGCCGCGCCCGCACCCCACGGCCAGGTCGTCTCACTCACCGCCGCAGCCTATCCACCACCCCGCGCACCGCACGGAGGGATCTCCGCGAGGGCTCAGCCGGTGATGGTGGCGGAGCCGAGCACGACGTCGCCGGCCGGGTCCGGGCGGTAGGCCACGATCGCCTGGCCGGCGGCCACCCCGCGGACCGGGCGGCGCAGGTCGGCGTGCAGCCCCGCGGCGTCCAGCGACACCGTCGCCGGCACCACGTCGCCGTGCGCCCGGAGCTGCACCTCGCACTCGATCGGCCCGTCCGGGCGCGCCCCACCGGTCCAGACCGGGCGGGTGGCCCGCACCTCGGCGACCTCCAGCGCCTCGGCCGGGCCGACGGTGACGGTGTTGGTCTTCGGGGTGATGGAGAGCACGTAGCGTGGGCGGCCGTCCGCGGCGGGCCGGTCCAGGTGCAGGCCGCGCCGCTGCCCGACGGTGTACTGGTAGGCGCCCGTGTGGCTGCCGACCACCGCACCGGTGAGCGCGTCCACCACCTCGCCGGGGGCCTCGCCGAGCCGCTGGGACAGGAAGCCCCGGGTGTCGCCGTCGGCGATGAAGCAGATGTCGTGCGAGTCCGGCTTGTCGGCCACGGCGAGCCCGCGCCGGGCGGCCTCCGCGCGCACCTCGGCCTTGGTCGAGTCGCCGAGCGGGAAGATCGACCGGTCGAGCTGCGCCCGGGTGAGCACGGCGAGGACGTAGGACTGGTCCTTGGCCGCGTCGACGCTGCGGCGCAGCAGGCCGTCCGCGCCGAGCCGGGCGTGGTGGCCGGTGACCACCGCGTCGAAGCCCAGGGCCACGGCCCGGTCCAGCACCGCGGCGAACTTGATCTTCTCGTTGCAGCGCAGGCACGGGTTCGGGGTACGGCCGGCCGCGTACTCGGCCACGAAGTCGTCCACCACGTCCTCGTGGAACCGTTCGGCCATGTCCCAGACGTAGAACGGGATGCCGAGCACGTCGGCGGCGCGGCGGGCATCCCGGGAGTCCTCCAGGGTGCAGCAGCCCCGGGCGCCGGTGCGATAGGTCTGCGGGTTGCGGGCCAGCGCCAGGTGCACGCCGGTCACGTCGTGCCCGGCCTCCACCGCGCGGGCCGCCGCCACGGCGGAGTCCACCCCGCCCGACATCGCCGCCAGAACCCTCACCAGTTCACTCCCCTCGTCATCACCGAGGGTATCCGGGTCAGCGGGGGGTGCGGAGGGCGGCCGCGCGGCGGGCCCGCTCCACGGCGGCCGGCAGCGCGGCGATCAGGGCGTCGACCTCCGCCTTGGTGCTGGTGTGGCCGAGGGTGAAGCGCAGCGACGAGCGGGCCCGGTCGTCGTCGGCGCCCATGGCCAGCAGCACGTGCGAGGGCTGGGCCACCCCGGCCGAGCAGGCCGAGCCGGTCGAGCAGGCAATGCCCTGGGCATCGAGGAGCAGCAGCAGCGCGTCCCCCTCGCAGCCCGGGAAGGAGAAGTGCGCGTTGCCGGGGAGCCGATCGGTCGGGTCGCCGTTGAAGACCACCTCGGGGACCGCCTGCCGGACCCGCTCGACCAGGTCGTCGCGGAGCGCGGCGACCCGGGCCGCGTACTCCTGCTGGCCCTTCACCGCGGCCTCGACGGCGACCGCGAAGGCGACGATGCCCGCGGTGTCCAGGGTGCCGGAGCGGACGTCGCGCTCCTGGCCGCCGCCGTGCAGCAGCGGGGTGGCAGCGACGTCGCGGGCCAGCAGCAGCGCGCCGACCCCGGTCGGGCCGCCGAGCTTGTGACCGGTGACGGTGAGCGCGGCGGCGCCGCTGGCGGCGAAGTCGACCGGTACCTGGCCGACCGCCTGGATCGCGTCGGTGTGGAACGGCACCCCGTGCTCGGCGGCCACCGCGGCCAGCTCGGCCACCGGCTGCACGGTGCCCACCTCGTTGTTGGCCCACATGGCGGTGACCAGCGCCACCCGGTCGCCGTGCGCGGCCAGGTCGGCGCGGAGCCGTTCCGGGTCGAGCCGGCCCGCGGCGTCGACCGGCAGCCAGCCGACCTCGGCGCCCTCGTGCCCGGCCAGCCAGTCCACCGCGTCCAGCACGGCGTGGTGCTCGACGGCGCTAGAGACCACCCGGATCCGCTCGGCGCGGGTGGCGCGGCGGGCCCAGAAGATGCCCTTCACGGCGAGGTTGTCGCTCTCCGTGCCGCCCCCGGTGAAGATCACCTCGGACGGGCGGGCACCGAGCACGGCGGCCACCCGCTCACGGGACTCCTCCACCCGCCGCCGGGCGCGCCGGCCCGCCGCGTGCAGCGACGACGCGTTGCCCACCTCGCGGGCCGTGGCGACGTACGCCTCCAGTGCCTCGTCGAGCATCGGGGTCGTCGCCGCATGATCCAGGTATGCCATCACCGTTCAGCCTAACGGCCGAGGGACGTGCCGCCGGATGCCGGACCGCCCGTCCCGGCAGGGCGAGGGGGGAGAGCCACATCGGACGCACCAGGGGGCGGCACCTGGACCACCACCGCACCCCACCGGTCGCGTCCGCACCTGGCGAATCTCGCGGGTGTTCCGGGGTACTACAAGGTCTGGCCGATCCCCGGACGATGCGGATGTTCTCCTTGGGTACGCTGAGCAAGGCGTGGAACAGTTCGACCACAAGCCCGCCCACTCCGGCGACGGTCCGCCGAGTGGCGCCCTGACGGGCTGATCGGCGGGCCGGCTCAGCTCCCCGGCCCGCCGATCAGCTCCCTTCCACCGCACGGAAGGGCCGCAACACACGCGAGCCGCCGCCCGGATCACCGGACGGCGGCTCGCGTCGTGACGGGGTCACTTGCGCTTGCGGATCTCCTCGGCGGCCTGCGGGACGACCTTGAACAGGTCGCCGACCACGCCGAAGTCGGCCAGCTCGAAGATCGGGGCCTCGCCGTCCTTGTTCACGGCGACGATGGTCTTCGAGGTCTGCATGCCCGCCCGGTGCTGGATCGCCCCGGAGATGCCCAGCGCGACGTAGAGCTGCGGGGAGACCGTCTTACCGGTCTGGCCCACCTGGAACTGGTGCGGGTAGAAGCCGGAGTCGACGGCCGCGCGGGACGCCCCGACGGCGCCGCCGAGCAGGTCGGCCAGCTCCTCGACCAGCTTGAAGTTGTCGGCGTTGCCGACGCCGCGACCGCCGGAGACGACGACCGACGCCTCGGTGAGCTCCGGGCGCGAGCCCTTCTGCTCGGCGACCCGCTCGACGACCTTGGCCAGCTTGTCCGCGTCGGAGACCGACACGGTGAGCTGCTCGACGGCCGGGGTGGCCGCGGCCGGGGCCGGGTTGAGCGAGTTGGGCCGGACGGTGACCAGCGGCAGGCCCTTGGTGACCTTGGACTTGACGATGGTGGAGCCGGCGAAGGCGACCTGGGTGGCGGTGCCGTCGGCGGCGAGGGCCACCACGTCGGTCAGGATGCCGTTGTCCAGCTTGACGGCCAGGCGGGCGGCGATCTCCTTGCCCTCCTGCGAGGAGGCGAGCAGCACGGCGGCCGGCTGCACCCGCCGGACCAGCTCGGCCAGCACGGTGGCCTTCGGAGCCACCAGGTAGCCGTCGATCTCCTCGCCCTCTGCGGCGTAGATCTTCTCCGCGCCGTACTCGCCCAGCTTGGCGCTCAGCGCCTCGGCGGCGCCGGCGCCACCGAGCACGACCGCGCTCGGGGTGCCCAGCTCGCGGGCGAGGGTGAGCATCTCCAGGGTGACCTTCTTGACGCCGAATTCCTTGGTGGCTTCGACGACGACGAGAACCTCAGACATGTCCAGACCTCTCACACGAACTTCTCGGTGGCGAGGAACTCGACCAGCTTGACGCCGCCCTCGCCCTCGTCGGTGATCTTCTCGCCGCCGGAGCGCGGCGGGCGCTTGGTGTGCTCGAGCACGGCGCTGGTGGCGCCGTCGAAGCCCACCTCGGCCGGGGCGACGCCGAGGTCACCCAGGGAGAGCGTCTGCACCGGCTTCTTCTTGGCGGCCATGATGCCCTTGAAGGACGGGTAGCGCGGCTCGTTGATGGTGTCCCAGACGGAGACGACGGCCGGGGTGGAGGCGGTGACCACCTCGTAGCCCTCCTCGGTCTGCCGCTCGACGGTGAGGGTGCCGCCGTCGACGGTGAGCTTGCGCGCGCCGGTCAGGGCGGCCACGCCCAGCCGCTCGGCGATCATGTGGGGCATGACCTGGACCCGGCCGTCGGTCGACTCGGCGCCGCAGATCACCAGGTCGGCGTTGAGCTGCCCCAGGGCGGCGGCGAGCACCTTCGAGGTGGCCACGGCGCAGGACCCGTGCAGGGCGTCGTCCACCACGTGCACGGCCTTGTCCGGCCCCATGGAGAGCGCCTTGCGGATCGACTCGGTCGCCCGGTCCGGACCCATGGTCAGGATGGTGACCTCGCCGCCGTGCGCCTCCTTGATCTTCAACGCCTCCTCGATGGCGTACTCGTCCATCTCGTTGATGACGTTGTTCGCCGAACCGCGGTCGACGGTGTTGTCGTCAGGACGCAGGTTGCGGTCCGCGCCCGAATCGGGCACCTGCTTGACGAGTACGACGATGTTCATCGCGCTTCGACGACCCTCCTGTTTGGTGTAGCGATCACTCGCCCGGTCTCGGGCGCAGCCTCGCGCGTGACTTAACGTTCGGTCAACCGCGCGCGGCTGTGCAGTTGCCCACGGCGCAATGTTACCCGCAAGTAGCTTCTGCTCCCCGGAGCCTCAGAGTGACACAGCTCACCGGGGCCGGTCGCGCCGGGTAAGCTCCCGAAATAGGGAGGTGCCGGATATGTCGGAAAAGCGGGTTTCGGCGGAGGCGTGGGAGGCGGCGGACGGCCCGCGGACCACCCGCCGGGCCTGCCGCCGGATGCTCCCGGACACCTACCGGTGCGCCTGCGGCCGGGTCCGCGACCGCTGCGTCCGGGCCAGCGTGCGGGCGCTCTGGTCGGCCGAGCCGGTCAGGCGGGCTCGGCCAGCGCATGCCTGATCTTGTCGATGACCGCCGCCTCGGCGGGCGTCACACCGCGGTGGGCCTGCGCCACCCGGTCGGCGGCGGCCAGCACCACCGACCGGTACGCCTCGACGTCCCCCGGCGACTTGACCCGGAGGATCTCCACCGCCCGGCCCAGCGCCGGCAGCACGGTCGCCTCGACCTCCAGGGCCGAGTCCCGGGGCAGTTGCGGCAGCGGGCCGGTGGTGAGCGCCTCCTTGACCACGCCGCTGGCGTCGCCCAGCGCCCCGGACGCGGCGATGCTCTCCCGCACCATGCCCAGCATCCCGGGCACGGCGTTGGAGACCAGGAAGACGGCCCCGAAGGCGCCGGTCTTGAGGGTGAGCTGCTCGTCCGCCGTCAACCGCTCCATGATCACGGAGTGTAGACGTACGGGGTGGTCGTGGTGACCGCAACGAGCCCGAGCCGCTCCAGGATCGGCCGGCTGTCCGGCGAGCAGTCCACCTGCACCAGGGTCTTGCCGCGCTGCTCGGCCAGCCGCGCCCGGTACGCCACCAGCGCCCGGTAGACGCCCTTGCGCCGCCACTCCGGCAGGGTCGAACCGCCCCAGAGCGTGGCGAAGCCGGTGCCCCGCAGGTAGCGCACCCAACCGGCGCTGACCACGGTGTCCCCCGCCTCGGCCACCACGATCGTGATCGACTGCGGGTCCGCCTCGATCTCCTTGGCCAGCCCGGTCACCAGGTGGCTCCGGTCCTCATTCCAGACCGCCTCCTCCATGGCGGCGATCCGTTCCAGGTCCTCCCGGCTGGTGACCTCGCGCAGGCGTACCCCCTCGGGCGGCACCGGGACGGCGGCGGCCAGGGCCGCGACCGGGCCGACCACGACGGTCTCCAGGTCCTCCGGCGCGAACCCGGCGGCGCGCAGCCGGTCGCCCAGGTCGGCCGGCTCGTCGTGCCCGTTGAGCTTCCACTCGGCCCCCTCGCCCCGGGCGCGGAAGAACTCGACCTGCCGGGCGATCAGCGCGTCCAGCTCGGCGCCGGCCAACCCGTCCAGCGTCCGGTACGTGATGAAGCCACGGTGGTCCAGGCCGAGGATCCGGACCAGCGGGCCGTCCCGGTCGACGGTCACCCCTGCCGGCAGCGGGTCCGGGATCTCCGGGCGGATCTGGGTGTCGTAGGCGTCGCGCAGGCTCCGCGCGTCAAGATCGGTCATCCCTTCAGGCTAGGCACCGGGCAAAGCGGATAATCGACGGTGTGTGGGAGGCGATCAGGCGCTGGTTCGACCCGCGCGAGCTGCGGTCGGTCGGCAGCACGCCGGACTACCGCTTCTCGCTGGCCAACGAGCGGACCTTCCTGGCCTGGCTGCGCACCGGGCTGGCGCTGATCGCCGGCGGGCTGGCCGCCGCGCAGTTCCTCCCCCGGCTCCCGCTGGCCCACCTGCGCGAGGTCATCGCCGTCGCGCTGCTGCTGCTCGGCGGCACGGTGGCGATCCGGGCGGTGGACCACTGGGCCCGCACCGAGCGGGCCATCCGGCTGGGCGAGGAGCTGCCCGCGTCCCGCTTCCCGGCAGTCCTGGCCCTGGTGGTGGCACTCGGGGCGCTGCTGCTGGTGGCCGCCGTGCTGGCCCGGGGCCTCGGGTGAGCCGGGACCCGGGTCTGCAACCGGAACGCACCCGGCTGGCCTGGCGGCGGACGCTGCTCGCGGTCACCGCGATCCTGCTGCTGGAACTCCGGCTGGCGTTCACCGGCCGCGTGTTCGACGCGCTGCTGGCCGGGCTGGCGGTGGCCACCTGGCTGGGCGTCCTGGTGGTCGACTGGCGCCGGGCCACCGGCGCGGGGCCGCGGGGTCCACAGCGCTGGTCGATCCCGTTCACCGCGCTGGCCGCGGCCGGGCTGGCGCTGCTCGGCGTGCTGCACGTGGTGGGCGGGCTGCGCTGACCGTCCCCGGTGGGCCATGATGTCCGGCATGGTTCGCCTCTACGGGCTGCTCTTCCTGGCCCAGATCGTGCTCGCCGTCTGCGCGCTGATCAGCTGCCTCTCCGCCGAGGAGGGTGAGATCCGGGCGCTGCCCCGGGTCGCCTGGGTGCTGATCATCCTGTTCTTCCCGCTGGTCGGCTCGATCGCCTGGTTCGTCGCCGGCCGCGAGGGGGGCACCCGGCGGCCGCGGACCGCGTGGCCGATGGGGAACGGCTTCTCCGAGCAGCACCGCCCTCGGCAGGTCGCGCCGGACGACGACCCCGAGTTCCTCTCCTCGCTGGCCGAGCGCTCCCGCGCCGAGGACCAGGAACGCCTCCGCCGCTGGGAGGAGGACCTGCGCCGGCGTGAGGAGGAGCTGCGCCGCGGGCAGGACGACCGGGACCGGCCGGAGGTCTGAGCGCCGCCGGCCGGCGCCGGCCGGGCACAATCGACGCCGTGCGGATCAGCCTGCTCGGCCCCCTGGAGCTGCACGCCGACACCGGCACGCCGGTGGAGGTGGGCGGCGCCCGGCTGCGCCGGCTGCTGATCCTGCTGGCCCTGGAGCCGGGCCGGACGGTCACCGTTGGCCGGCTGACCGACGCGCTCTGGGCGGGCGAGCCACCGGCCGCGGCCGCCAATGCGCTCCAGGCCCTCGTCTCGCGGCTGCGCCGGGCCGGGTTGCCCGTCGAGGCGCAGCCCGGCGGTTACCGGCTCGCCGTCGCCCCGGACGACGTGGACGTGCACCGGTTCGAGGCCGCCGTCCGGGCCGGCCGGTCCCGGCTCGCCGGCGACCCGGCCGAGGGCTGCCGGCGGCTGGCCGAGGCGCTGGCCCTCTGGCGCGGCCCGGCCCTGGCCGACGTTGCCGACGCCGACTTCGCCCGGGCGCCGGTGGCCCGCCTCACCGAGCTGCGGCTCGCCGCCACCGAGGACCTGGTGGCGGCGCGGCTGGACCGGGCGGACCCGGAGACCCTGCTGCCGCAGCTGCGCGAGCTGGTCGCCGCCCATCCGCTGCGGGAGCGGCTGACCGGGCTGCTGATCCGGGCGCTGCACCGCGCCGGCCGCCCGGCCGAGGCGCTGGCCGAGTACGAGCGGCTGCGCGCCACCCTCGCCGACACCCTCGGCACCGATCCCGGCCCCGAGCTGGCCGCCCTGCACCTGGAGATCCTGCGCGGCGAGCCGGCGGCCGCCCCCGGCCGCGCCGATCACCGCGCCCCCGCCGCACCGGATCGCCCCGCCCGCGGGAACCTGCCCGCCACGCTGACCAGCTTCGTCGGGCGCGAGGAGGAGGTGGCCCGGGTCGCCGGGTTGCTCGACCGGTTCCGGCTGGCCACCCTCACCGGCCCGGGCGGAGCCGGCAAGACCCGGCTGGCGGTCGAGTCGGCGCGGGCGATGGCGGGCCGCTTCCCGGACGGGGTGTGGCTGGTGCCGCTCGCCCCGGTCACCGACCCGGCCGAGGTGCCGCAGGCCGTGCTCGCCGCGCTCGGCCTGCGCGAGCAGGCGCTGCTGGCTCGCGCCGGCCGGGGCGGCGCCGAGCCGGCCGACCCGGTCGGGCGGCTGGTCGACGCGCTCGCCGGGCGGGCCGTCCTGCTGCTGCTCGACAACTGCGAGCACCTGCTCGATGCGGCGGCGGGTCTCACCGAACGGCTGCTCACCGCCTGCCCCGGGCTGCGGGTGCTGGCCACCAGCCGGGAGCCGCTGGGCATCACCGGGGAGGCGCTGCGGCCGGTGGAGTCGCTGGCCCTGCCCCCGGCCGGCGCGGACCCGGCGACCGCGCTGGCGTACCCGGCGGTGCGGCTCTTCGCCGACCGGGCCGGCGCGGTCCGGCCGGACTTCGCGGTGGACGCGGCCACGGTCGGCCCGGTGGTGCGCATCTGCCGCGCGCTGGACGGCATGCCGCTGGCCATCGAGCTGGCCGCCGCCCGGCTGCGGGCGATGACCGCGGCGCAGGTGGACACCCGGCTGGACGACCGGTTCCGGCTGCTCACCGGCGGCAGCCGGACCGCGCTGCCCCGGCACCAGACGCTGCGCGCGGTGGTCGACTGGAGCTGGGACCTGCTGGACGACGGGGAGCGGGCGCTGTGGCGGCGGCTGGCCGTCTTCGCCGGCGGCGCCACCCTGGAGGCGGCCGAGCGGGTCTGCGCCGAGCCGGACGTCTTCGACACGATCTCCGCGCTGGTGGACAAGTCGCTGGTGGTGGCGGGCGGCACGGGCGAGCCGCGCTACCGGATGCTGGAGACCATCCGGGAGTACGGCCTGGACCGGCTGGCCGAGGCGGGCGAGGCGGACCGGGTCCGGCGGGCGCACGCCGCCGAGTACCTGGCCCTGGCCGAGGTGGCCGAGCCGGAGCTGCGCGGCGCGGCCCAGCTGGACTGGCTGCGCCGGCTGTCGGCCGACCAGGACAACCTGCACGCCGGGCTGCGCCACGCGATCGCGGCCGGCGACGCCCCGACCGCCGTCCGGTACGCCGCGGCGCTCGGCTGGTACTGGTGGCTGACCGGCCAGCGCGCCGAGGGCGCCGAGCTGGCCGACCAGGTGCTCGCGCTGCCCGGGGTGGCCGACGCGCCGCCCGCCGCCACCGCGGTCGCCCTCGCCACCGCCGCGCTGAACCTGGCCGCCACCCACGCCGGCGACGTCGCCGTCAGCCGCGAGCGGCTGGACCGCGCCGCGGAGCTGGCCCGGGGGCGCGAGCACGAGCACCCGCTGCTGCGCCTGGCCGGGCCGATCGCGGCGGCGTTCACCACGAACTTCCAGCCGCCGGCCATGGCCGCCATGGTGGCCGTGTTCGACGACCCGGATCCGTGGGTCGCCGGGATCGCCCGGCTGATCCGGGCGCACGCCCAACTCAACGGCGGCCTGCCGGACTGCGACGCGGAGGCGGATCTGCGCGCTGGGCTGGCGCACTACCGGACCGTCGGCGACCGCTGGGGCATGTCCTTCAGCCTCACCTCGCTGGCCGACCTGCTGGACCGGCGGGGCGAGGCGGCGCAGGCCACCGCGCACCACGAGGAGGCGCTGACCTACTTCGAGGAGCTGGGCGTCCGCGAGGACGTGCCGGAGATGCGGCTGCGGCTGGCGCACAACCTGTGGCGGCGCGGCGACCGGGACCGGGCGTGGGCGGAGCTGGACCGGGCGGTGCGCGAGGCCGAGGTTTCCGGGTCGGACGAGACCCGGGCGGCGCTCGCGTACGGCAAGGCGGAGCTGCTGCGCGCGGAGGGCGACCGGGCCGGGGCGCGGGCCTGCCTCACGGAGGGCGCCCGGCTGCTCGGCGACCGTTCGATCGCCCCGCAGTGGCGGGCGCTCAACGCTTCCACGCTGGCCGTGCTGGACGCCGCCGACGGCGACCTGGCCTCCGCCCGGAGCCTGCACGACCAGGCCCTGAAGCTGGCGATCGGCTCGCAGGACGCCCCGGTGGTCGCGGCGGTGCTGGTCGGCTACGCCGACCTGGCGCTGCGGCTCGACCGCCCGGCCGCCGCCGCCCGGCTGCTCGGGGCGGCGACCGGGATCCGGGGCGGCCCCGACCACGCGGTGCTGGACCGCCCCCGGGTGGAGGCGGCCGCCCGCGACGCGCTCGGCGAGGCGGGCTTCGCCGAGGCGTACGCGGGCGGGCTGGGCTACCGGTGGGAGACCGCCGCGGAGGCGGTCCGGGTCACACTCGACGGCTGAGCGCCCGCACCGACAGCGGGGCGAACACCAGCAGGATCCCGGCGGCCCAGAGCAGCGACTGCCCGACCGGACCGGCCACCGGCCCGCCGACCAGCAGCCCGCGCAGCGCGTCGGCCAGGATCGTCACCGGGTTGACCTCCACCCAGTGCTGCAACCAGCTCGGCATCTGGTCGGTCGGCACGAAGACGTTGCTGGTGAAGGTCAGCGGGAAGATCACCGTGAAGCCGAAGATCTGCACCTTGTCCGGCTCGCTGACCAGCACCCCGACCAGCACCGAGATCCACGAGGCGGCCAGCGAGAAGACGAGCAGCAGGACCAGCGCGCCGAGCAGCCCGGCCACGCCGTTGCCGAGCCGGAACCCGAGGATCATGCCGACCCCGAGCAGCAGCGCCAGGGACCAGGCCTGCTTGACCGTGTCGGCGACGATCCGGCCGGCCAGCGGCGCCCACCTGGCCACCGGCAGGGCGCGGAGCCGGTCGAAGACGCCCTTGGTGAGGTCCTGGTTGAGGCCGAACCCGGTGGTCATGGTGGCGAAGAGGGCGGTCTGCACGATGATTCCGGGCAGCGCGAACCTCAGGTAGTCGCTCGGCGAGCCGGAGATCGCCGTGCCGAAGACGTACGTGAACAGCAGTACGAACATGACCGGCTGGACGCTCAGGTCGAGCAGCTCCATCGGGTTGTGCTTGATCTGCACCAGGCTGCGCCAGGCCAGGGTGAGGGTGTGTCGCAGGCCGGCGAGGAGCCCCGGCCGGCGGGTCGGCGCGACCGGGGACGCGGTGGCGGTGAGCGTGGTCATGCCGGGCTCCCTTCCAGGGTGGGGGTGGCCTCCTCGGCCCGGTGGCCGGTGAGGGAGAGGAAGACCTCGTCGAGGCTGGAGCCGCGCAGGGCCAGCTCGGCCACGCGTACGCCGGCGTCGTCGAGGCGGCGGACCACCGCGGGCAGCACCTCCGGGTCGCTGACGCCGACGGTGACGGTCTGGTTGGCCACCTCCGGGGTGGCCCGGGCCACCTCGCCGGTGACGGCGAGCACCGTGGCCAGGTCGGCCGGGTCCACCGGCCGGACGGCGAGCACCTGCCCGCCCACCTTCGCCTTCAGTTCCTCCGGGGTGCCCTGGGCGATCACCCGGCCGTGGTCGACCACCGCGATCTCGCCGGCGAGCTGGTCGGCCTCCTCCAGGTACTGGGTGGTGAGCAGCACCGTCACCCCGTCGGCGACCAGGGTGCGGACAATGTCCCACAGCTCGTTGCGGCTGCGCGGGTCGAGCCCGGTGGTCGGCTCGTCGAGGAAGAGCACCTGCGGGCGGCCGACCAGGCTGGCGGCCAGGTCGAGCCGGCGGCGCATGCCGCCGGAGTAGGTCTTGGCGGCCCGCTCGCCCGCGTCGGTGAGCTGGAAGTCGGCCAGCAGCCCCCGGGCCCGTGCCCGGGCGTCGGCCCGGGACAGCCCGAGCAGCCGGCCGATGAGCAGCAGGTTCTCGGTGCCGGTGAGGTTCTCGTCGACCGAGGCGTACTGGCCGGTGAGACCGATCAGCTGCCGCACCCGGTGGGCGTCGCGGCGGACGTCGTAGCCGCCGACGGTGGCGTGCCCCTCGTCGGCGGCGAGCAGGGTGGCCAGCACCCGGACCGCGGTGGTCTTGCCCGCCCCGTTCGGCCCGAGCAGCCCGAACACCGTCCCGGTGGGGACGGCCAGGTCCACCCCGGCCAGCGCGGTGGTGGCGCCGAAGCGGCGCACCAGACCCTCCGCGCGGATCGCGTACGTCATCGGAACTCCCGTCGTTCTCGCTGGTCACCCCACCTTGAGCGACGGCGCTGACGTTACGGCGACAGCCGCTGACAGACCGCTGATTTAACCTCCGGGCAGAACGACGCGACCGCCGTCGCCGGTCACCCGGGCGACGGCGGTGGCGGTGTCGAGGTCAGGCCAGGTTCGACGAGCGGGGGTACGCGTCGGCCGGGTCGGTCAGCACGTTGACCAGGTACGGCACGCCGGCGTCGAAGGCGCGGGCCAGGGCCGGGCCGAGGTCGGCGGCCTTCTCCACCGTCTCGCCCGCGCCGCCGAGCGACTCGACCACCTTGTCGTAGCGCAGCCCGGGCTGGAGGTCGGCGGCCACGTCGTAGCCGTACATGGCCCGCATCGGGTGCTTCTCCAGGCCCCAGATGCCGTTGTTGCCGACCACGATCACCACCGGGAGCTGCTGGCGGGCCAGGGACTCGACGTCCATCAGCGAGAAGCCGGCCGCCCCGTCGCCCATCAGCACGCAGATCTGCCGGTCGGGGTGGCTGACCCGGGCGCCCATGGCGTAGCCCATCCCGGTGCCCAGGCAGCCGTACGGGCCGGGGTCGAGCCAGGTGCCGGGCTGGGCGGGCTCCAGGTACTTCCCGGCGTACGAGACGAAGTCGCCGCCGTCGCCGATGGTGATGGCGTCGGGGGCGAGCACCTTGCGCAGTTCGCCGTAGACGCGGGCCGGGCGGATCGGGTCGGTCTCGGCGGCCATCTCCTCCGCGTCGCGGGCCTTGGCGGCGTCCTCGGCGGTGCGCAGCTGGGCGATCCAGTCGGCGTGGTCGGCCCGGTCGCCGGGGTGGTCGGCGAACCCGGTGAGGATCAGCCGCAGGTCACCGGCGGGGGCGGCGGCCGGCTGGACGTGCCCGGCGCGCTGGCTGGGCGCGTCCACCACGTGCACCACCCGCGCGTCGCCGAAGTCGCCGAAGGCGAGCCGGAAGTCGAGCGGGGTGCCGACCACCACGACCACGTCGGCGCTCTTCAGGGCGACCCGGCGGGCCTTGGCGAAGGCGAGCGGGTGCTCCGGCGGTAGCGCGCCCCGGCCCATGCCGTTGGTGAAGACCGGCACCTGGAGGGACTCGGCGGCGGCCCGCAGCGCCTCGACGGCGTCGCCCGCGTACACGTCGGAGCCGGCGATGACCACCGGCCGGGACGCGCCGGCGATCAGGGCGGCGGCCTTCGCGACCTCGTCCGGGTCGGGCTCGATCGGGGCGGGCGGGGTGACCGCGGGCAGGTCGGCGTCGCCGACCGAGAAGACCGCCTCCAGGGGGAAGTCGAGGAAGGCCGGGCCGCGGTGCGGGGTGAGCGCCGCGGTGAGCGCCGCGCTGACCGCGCGCGGGATGTCGTCGGCGCTGAACACCGTCTCGGCGTGCTTGGTGACCGGGGCGACGAGCGGCAGGTGGTCCATCTCCTGGAGGCTGCCGGAGCCCCAGCGGAACTGCGGGGCCCGCCCGCCGAGCACCAGCACCGGCGAGGCGTTGAAGAACGCGCTGGTCAGGCCGGAGACGCCGTTGGTGACGCCGGGGCCGGCGGTGAGCACGGCCAGGCCGGGGCGGCGCTGGAGCTTGGCCACCGCCTCGGCGGCGAAGACGGCGGACTGCTCGTGCCGGACGTCGTAGATCGGGAAGCCGGTCCGGTGCGCGGCGTCGTAGAGCGGGAAGACATGGCCCCCGGAGAGGGTGAACATCTCCCGTACGCCGTGCGCGCGCAGCGCCGCCAGGGCCAGCTCGCCGCCGTGCCCCTCGACCCGTTCCGTCATCGCCACTTCCCTTCGTCATGACCGGAGTCACACGCTACTGGCCGGTAGGCGGGATGTGAACCGGTCTCGGGTCGGCGGCGGGTGGGCCGCCGACCCGGATCGGTGGCTCAGCGGCCGGTGAAGCCCGGCCTGCGCTTCTCGACGAACGCGGCCATGCCCTCGCGCCGGTCGTCGGTGGCGAACAGCGCCGCGAAGAGCTGGCTCTCCCAGGCCAGGCCGGAGTTGAGGTCCATGTCCAGGCCGCCGTCGACGGCCAGCTTGGCCGCCCGCAGCGCCTGCACCGGGCCGGTCAGGTACGGCTTCACGTAGGCGACCGCGGCCTCGTAGACCTCGGCGGCCGGCACCACCTGGTCGGCCAGGCCGATCCGCAGCGCCTCCTCGGCGTCGACCATCCGGCCCGTCATGATCAGGTCCTTGGCGCGGGCCGGGCCGACCAGGCGGGCCAGCCGCTGGGTGCCGCCGGCGCCCGGGATGATGCCGAGCTTGATCTCCGGCTGGCCGAGCTTGGCGTCGTCGGCCACGATCCGCCAGTCGCAGGCCAGGGCCAGCTCGCAGCCGCCGCCGAGGGCGTACCCGGTGATCGCGGCGACCACCGGCTTGGGGATCCGGGCGATCGCGCCCAGCGCGCTGGACAGGTCGGCGGCCCGGTCGGCCATGTCCACGTAGGACATGTCGGCCATCTCCTTGATGTCCGCGCCGGCGGCGAAGACCTTCTCCCCGCCGTACACGATGACCGCGCGGACCTCGGCGTCGGCGGTGGCCGCCGCGGCGGCGGCGCGCAACTCCTCCTGCACCTGGGTGTTGAGCGCGTTCATCGGCGGCCGCTCCAGCCGGATGGTGCCGATGCCGTCCTTCACTTCCAGCCTGACGAACTCGCCCACGCTGCCCTCACTTCCTCGTCGAAGTCGCGTGCCAACCTTACGACCAGCATCGTTGGGGTAGACAGTGTGGTGTCGACGGCTCCAGGTCGCACCGGGAGTGAGGCCATGATCACCTACTACGACGACCGCTCGGTCCAGGTCACCTCCACCGCCGTCCGGGTGGACGGTCGCAGCTATCCCCTCGCCGAGCTGGGCATGGTGTGGCACCGGCGGGGCAACCGCTCCTGGCGGGTGCTCGCCGGCCGGGGCGCGATCGGGGCGGCCCTCGCCGGCCCGCTGGTCGCCGCCGTGCTCGGCATCGGGCTGGCGGTCTGGCTGCAGCGCTCTACCGTGGTCACGATCGCCATCGTCGGGGCGTCCGTGCTGGTCGGCCTCGGCGTCGGGCCGCTCGCCGACGTGCTCTTCGAGCACCTCGACCGGTCCTACGCCCGGGGCAGCCGGGAGCTGGAGATGTGGGCGCGCTGGCGGGGCCGGCCGGTGCGGCTGCTGCGCACCGGCGACGCGCTGCGCTTCGGCCAGATCTACCGGGCGGTGCAGCGGGCCATGGAGAGCGCGCCCCCCGGCCAGCGGGCCGGTCAGAAGGCGATCGGCTCGTCGGGCAGCAGCCCGAGGCCGCGCAGCAGGCCGTAGGTGTCCTGCTCGCCCCAGAACTGGACGATCCGCCCGCCGGCCAGCCGGTACATCTTGCAGGCGCTCTGCACCGTGGTGGCGCCCGTCGCGTCCCGCCGGTAGGTCTGCGCCATCGAGACCACCACCCGGTCCCCGGCCGCGAAGATCTCCACGATCTGCTGGTCGAGCACGGTCAGCCCGGGCGAGGAGACGGCTGCCTCGGGGTAACGTCGGCCGCGCACCGCCGTGCCCGAGCCGTAGATCTCCACGTCCTCGGCGACCACCTCGGCCAGTTCGACCAGGTCCTTGGTGACGAAGGTCCGCAGGTAGCGCCGGACCACCTCGACGTTGCGCTGCTGCTCGCTGGTGCCCGCCTCGATCCCACTCCGGTCCGCCATGCCGCGACGCTACCGTTGCCGTTCATGAAGCGCTGGTAAGCGCATGATCGGCAGTCCCGCCTTGCGGTGGGGCGGTCCCGGTCTGACCCGCCGAGGCGGTGCCGGGTAGACGCTTCACAGCCACCGGCCCGCCGGGACGGGCCTTACGGTCGGCTCCACGTCCGTTTACAGTCTCCGAGCCACTCCCGGCGACCACGAGTTGTGCGAGGTTGCGTGCGGCGTTGAGATCCCGGTCCAGGACCAGAAGGCACGCCTGGCAGGTGAAGGTCCGGATCCGCAGCGGCAGTTTGGGTTTCACCGCGCCGCAGCCCGAACAGGTCTTGGAGGATGGATACCACCGGTCGGCGGTCACGAGCTGGCCGCCGTTCCAGACGGTCTTGTACGCGAGTTGCCGGCGGATCTCCCCGAACCCGGCGTCGCTGATGACCCTGGCCAGGTGACGGTTGCGCACCATCCCGGCCACGTTGAGGTCTTCGACCACGATCGTGGCGTACTCACCGGCCAACCGGGTGGTGAGTTTGTGCAGTCCGTCGCGGCGCAGGTTCGCCACCCGGGCATGTTGTCGGGACAGCCGCTTCGATGTCCGCTCCCAGCGGCGGGAGGCGGTGATGGGGGTGCGGGTGGCCGGGTCGTAGGGGCCGCGTTTGCGGGCCATGGCGCGTCCGAGGCGGCGAAGGCTTCGCTGGGCGGCATCCAGGTGGCGGGGGTTGGGTTCGACGTCGCCGGTGGACAGCACCGCCAGACGGTGGATGCCGACGTCGACACCGACCACCCCCGTCGGTCTGCTCGGCTTACGATCTGATCGTTCGACCTCGCAGGTGAACGCCACGTGCCAGCGGCCCGCCTCGCGCCGCACCGTGGCGGACAGGATTCGGGCGGTGCCGGCCTCGAGCCGGCGGGCCAGCTTGCGGGCGGACTCGTGTAGCTTGATCGTTCCCAACCGGGGCAGGAT
The DNA here is from genome assembly GCF_040610095.1 of Micromonospora sp. NPDC004540. NCBI lineage: Bacteria > Bacillati > Actinomycetota > Actinomycetes > Micromonosporales > Micromonosporaceae > Micromonospora > Micromonospora sp. NPDC004540. The sequence continues at coordinate 7,913 of NZ_JBEXLR010000072.1, read as the reverse complement.
CACATGCTTGCGGTCGGGCGCGACGCGGATGACCCCGGTGGTGAATCGCACGGACGGGGTCGTGCGGCGCTTCGACTTGCGCCGCGGGAAACCAACCAGCCGACCGGCGCGCTTGCCGCAGCGGGAGTCGGACCAGTTCTTCAACGCGCGGGCGAGCGCATCCAGGCCGGTGTTGTACGCCTCCTTCGAGCACTCCCGCCACCACGGCGCCACCTCGTCCTTGACCTGGTTCCACTCACGGCGCAGCGCCGGTAGCGTCCAACCAACGGCCGGGGTGAGCTGATCGTCGCCAATGCCGTAGGAACGTTCGGCGGCCCGCTGCGCCATCACCGCCTTCACCCGGTCCAGGGCCCAGTTGTGAGCCTTCCTTGCCGCACCAGCGTGACGGGCCAGGTCCCGCTCCTGACCGGCGGTCAGGTCCAGGGCGAAGCGGTACGCCTGCATCGCCTTCACGCGACGCCACCCACGGCCTCGTCGACGATCTGCTTGGCCTGGCCGAGAGCCATGATCGCCCGAGCACGAGCGATCGCGTCCATGTCCTCCTGGCTCGGCACGACGTCACGCCAACCCCAAAATCCGCCGGCAGCGTGGATGATCTGCTCACGTACCAGCCCTGGCGGCTGGTCGTCCTTCGGCCCGTGCTCCGGTGTGCAGTAGTAGCCGTCACACGGCTCAATCCTGGACGGTCTGAGCGTCTGCGTCTTCGCGCAGCCAGTGCACCTCACCACGACCTTCCGTGCAGCCATCAGCGCTCGCCCGCTCCGGTGACGGCCTGAACTGCACGGCGGGCACGGTTCGCCGCCGCACGACGCCGGTACAGGCGGGCGCAGAGGCTGGTCAGAATCTCGGTCACGTCCCGGACCAGGTCGTCGTCAACCTCCGAGGGGTCGACAACCAAGAGACGCTGCCCCTGCGCGGCCAGCGCCGCCTCAACATACTCGGCACCGAAGCGAGCGAACCTGTCGCGATGTTCCACCACAATCGTGGTGACCGACGCCTCACGCAGCAAAGCGAGGAACCTTTCCCGGTGTCCACTGAGTACAGAACCTACCTCCGTCACCACACCCGGCACCGCCAGCCCTTGGCCAGTGGCCCACCCGGTTACCCGGCAACCTGACAGCCCCGGCGGCGCTCGCCGCGCCGTCCCCTCTGGACCGCTGGTGGTTAGGCTGAGTGATGACCCTCTATTACCGGGACGACGCGGTACAGGTCACCTCGGAGGCCATCCACGCCGGCGGGCACGTCGTCGCGCTCGCCGACGTCACGTACGTCTGGCACGCCCGCGGCGCGACCACCCTGGCGGTCCGCGGCCGGGTCCTGGGGCGAGGGGTGCTGGTCCTGCTGCTGTCGCTGCCGCCGCTCGTGGCGCTGGTCTGCGTGCTCTCGCTGGCCTGGGCGGCGCAGGACCGGGGCGAGTGGAAGCTGGCGCTGGTCATCCTGGCCGCGTTCGTGGTGGTCGGGCTGGCCCTGACCCCGTTCCTGGAGGTGCCGCTCGGCTGGCTGGACCGCTCCTACGAGCGGGGCAACCGGGTCCACGAACTGTGGGTGCAGCACCATGGGCGGGAGGTGCTGCTGCTGCGCACGCCCGACGCGCTCCGGTTCGGGCAGATCTACCGGGCCGTGCAGCGCGCCGTCGAGCAGCAGGGCGACCGCCGCTGATCGTCACCGGGCGGTCCTGGCCTGCTGGACGCACACTGGGTGGCATGGCGATTCCCCTCCCCCGCCCCGGCGCCGTCGTCGGGCTCACCCGTTCCGCCCTGGACCAGGCGCTCGGCTCGGCCGCCGCGTTCGCCGCCGTGCCGGCCCGCGCCTTCGCGGTGCTCGACGAGGTGGAGACGCTGCTGCGGCGGATCAACGGGGTGGTCGACCGCATCGAGGGCACCCTGGACCGCACCGACCGGGTGCTCGGCGAAGCGGAGGCCGCGGTCCGGGAGGTGGGCGTGATCAGCGCCGCCGCCACCGAGGCCATCGAGACCGCCACCGACGTGGCCACGGCCGCCGCCGTCGTCGTGGGCGAGGCCGACCGGGTGTCCCGGGCGGCGGCCACCCTGGTCGCCGAGGCCGACGCGGTGGCCGCCCGGGCCGCCGGCACGGTGGTCGCCGCCGAGGAGGCGGCCGGCACCGCGGCAGAGCTGCTGGGGGCGTACGAGCCGGCGCTGCGCCGGGCCGCGCCCATGGCGACCCGGTTCGTCGAGCAGCTCAGCCCGGACGAGGTGACCGCGGCGATCCGGCTGGTCGACGAGTTGCCGAAGCTGAAGGAGCACCTGACCTCGGACGTGCTGCCGATCCTGGCCACCCTGGACCGGGTCGGCCCGGACCTGCACGACCTGCTGGCGGTCACCCGCGACCTCAAGCTGGCCGTGGCCGGCATCCCCGGGCTCGGCATGCTGCGCCGGCGGGGCGAACGCCTCACCGACGAGCCCGTCGACTGACCGGCGTCAGCAGTCGCAGGTGACCGCGGACCGGGGCGCGGTCAGCTCGTCCACCCGGCGGCGCACCGTGCCGGTCGGGGTGACCACCGGCAGCCCCTCCCGCGCCCAGTACTCGAAGCCGCCGAGCATCTCCTTCACGGCCCAACCGAGCCGGGCGAACTCCAGCGCCGCCCGGGTGGCGCCGTTGCAGCCGGGTCCCCAGCAGTACGTCACCACCGTCGACCCGGCCGGCACCAGTTCGGCGGCGCGGGCGGCGATCTCGGCGGTGGGCAGGTGCAGGGCGCCCGGCAGGTGGCCCTGCCGCCAGGCGGCCTCGCCCCGGGAGTCGACCACCACCAGCCCGGGCGTCCTCGCCTCCAGTGCGGCGTGCACGTCGCTGACGTCGGTCTCGAAGCTGAGCCGGGCGCGGAAGTGGGCGGCGGCGGTCGCCGGGTCGGCCGGCGGTACGGAGAAGGTCATGTCCCGATCCTGCGGCCCGTCCGGACCTCGGCGGGAGTGGCGTGATCGCCGTCCTTCGCTAACATCCCGCCATGACCTCCGTGGAGCGGACCGTGGCGGTGCTCGCGTACCCGGGAATGTCGGTCTTCGAGACCGGCATCGTGACCGAGGTGTTCGGGCTGCCCCGGCCCGAGCTGGAGGTCGACTGGTACCGGCTCACCGTCTGCGCCGAACGCCCCGGGCCGGTGCCGGTCGTCGGCGGGGCCGCCCTGCACACCCCGTACGGCCTGGAGACCCTCGCCGCGGCCGGCACGGTGATCCTGCCCGGGGTGCCGGACGTGACCGCCGACCCGTCGCCGGAGCTGGTGGCCGCGCTGCGCCGGGCGCACCGCCGGGGCGCCCGGCTCATGTCGATCTGCTCCGGCGCCTTCGCCCTGGCCGGCGCCGGCCTGCTCGACGGCCGGCGGGCCACCACCCACTGGCGGTACGCCGACCTGCTGGCCCGCCGCCACCCGGCGGTCACGGTCGATCCCGACGTGCTCTACCTGGACGACGGCGACATCCTCACCAGCGCGGGCAGCGCCGCCGGGCTGGACCTCTGCGTGCACGTGGTCCGGCGCGACTTCGGCGCGGCGGTGGCCAACGCGGTGGCCCGCCGCCTGGTGATCCCGCCGCACCGCGACGGCGGGCAGGCCCAGTTCATCGAGGCGCCGGTGAGCGTCGACCCGGACGACGACCGGATCGCCGCGAGCCTGGCCTGGGCGGTCCGCCACCTGGCCGAGCCGCTGACCGTGGCGGCGCTGGCCCGGCAGGCGCACCTGTCGACCCGCAGCTACCTGCGGCACTTCGCCCGGGCCACCGGCACCAGCCCGATCCGCTGGCTGATCGACCAGCGGGTGCGGGCCAGCCTGGCCCTGCTGGAGACCACCGACGCGCCGGTGGCCGGGATCGCGGCGGCGGTGGGCTTCGACAGCCCGGTCACCTACCGGCACCACTTCGGCCGGGCCATGCGGACGTCGCCGTCGGCGTACCGGCGGGCGTTCCGGGCCGGCGCCGCCTGAGGTCAGGCCGGCCGGCTGAACAGCTCGTCGATCTCCACCCGGCGGGGCAGCGCCACCGAGGCGCCCAGCTTGCGCACGCAGGCCGCGCCGGCCGCGGCCGCCCAGTGCACCGCCTCGACCAGCTCGCGCCCCTCACCCCAGGCCACTGCCAGGGCGGCCGTGAAGGCGTCGCCGGCGGCCGTGGAGTCGACCACGTCGACCTTCACGGCCGGGACGTGCACCGCCGGCCGGTCGCGCTCGACGTACCAGGCGCCGTCGCCGCCGAGGGTGAGCACGGCCCGGGGCACGAGGTCCAGCAGCGCCGCCGGCTCGTCCCGGCCCCGGCCGGTGAGCGCGTGCGCCTCGGTCTCGTTGACCACCAGCAGGTCGACCGCGGCCAGCAGCTCCGCCGGCACCGGCCGGGCCGGCGCCGCGTTGAGCACCACCCGGGTGCCGGCCGACCGGGCCGCCAGCGCCGCCGCGGTCACCGTCTCGACCGGCACCTCCAGCTGCGCGACCAGCACGTCCGCCTCGTGTACGGCGGCCAGCTCGTCCTCGGTGAGGCCGGTGAACGAGTCGTTGGCGCCGGGGGTGACCAGGATGGCGTTCTCCCCCGCGCCGCCCACCAGGACCAGGGCGACGCCGGAGGAGCCGTACACCACCCGGAGGTGGCCGGTGTCGACGCCGGCCGCGGTGATCCGGGCCCGGAGGGTGACCCCGAAGGCGTCCGAGCCGATCGCGCCGAGGAAGACGCAGGAGGCGCCGGCGCGCACGGAAGCGACGGCCTGGTTGGCGCCCTTGCCGCCGGGCAGCATGACGAAGTCGCTGCCGAGCACGGTCTCCCCCGGCCGGGGCAGCGCGGCGGCGGTGCCGACCAGGTCCATGTTCGCGCTGCCCACCACGGCGATCCGGGTCTGCTGCACGGCGTACCCTCCCGTCGGGCTCAGGCGGCTCGCGCGGTCCAGCGCTCGCCGGCCCGCGAGACGACCAGCGGCAGGCCGAACGCCTTCGACAGGTTGTCGGCGGTGAGCGTCTCGGCGAGCAGGCCCTGCGCCACGACGCCCCCCTCGCGCAGCAGCAGCGCGTGGGTGAAGCCCGGCGGGATCTCCTCGACGTGGTGGGTCACCAGCACCATGGCCGGGGCGTCCGGGTCGTAGGCCAGCTCGGCGAGCCGGGCGACCAGGTCCTCGCGGCCGCCCAGGTCGAGCCCGGCGGCCGGCTCGTCGAGCAGCAGCAGCTCCGGGTCGGTCATCAGGGCCCGGGCGATCTGCACCCGCTTGCGCTCGCCCTCGGAGAGCGTGCCGTACGTCCGCTCGGCGAGGTGGGCGACGCCGAGCTGGCCGAGCAGCGCGCGGGCGCGCGCCTCGTCGGTGCGGTCGTAGCTCTCCCGCCAGCGACCCACCACCGACCAGGCCGCGGTCACCACGACGTCGGTGACCCGCTCGTCGGTGGGGATCCGCTCGGCCAGCGTGGCGGTGGAGAGGCCGATCCGGGTGCGCAGCTCGTTGACGTCGGTGCGGCCGATCCGCTCGCCGAGCACGTGCGCCACGCCGGTGGTCGGGTGCAGCCGGCCGGCGGCCAGGTTGAGCAGGGTGGTCTTGCCGGCGCCGTTCGGGCCGAGCACCACCCAGCGTTCGTCCAGCTCGACCCGCCAGTCGACGTCCTGGAGCAGCGCGCTGCCGGAGCGCCGGACGCCGACCCCGTCGAGGCTGACCACCAGATCCGCGTCCACGGGCGAGGGGGCGAAGGCGCCGGCGGCGCCGGGGATCAGGTCACCAGTCACGGTGCCATCCAATCACGCAGCCGGCCCGGTGCCCCCCACGGGCGGCGTCGCGGTCTTAGGGTGGGGCGCCGTGTCGTTGGTCACCACTCCGGGAGGACGCCTCATGCCCGACCGCTGCCGGGAGGCGTGCGGATGAGCGCGGTCATCGAGATCGCCGGTCTCCGCAAGACGTTCCACACCCTGCGTCAGGGGCGCCGGATCGCCGTCGACGGCTTCGACCTGCTGGTCGAGGCCGGGCAGGTGCACGGCTTCCTCGGGCCGAACGGCTCGGGGAAGACCACCACGCTGCGCGCCCTGCTCGGGCTGGTCCGGGCCGACGCGGGCCGGATGAGCGTGTTCGGGGCCGCCTCCCCGGAGCGGCTGGCCGAGGTGGCCGGGCGGGTCGGCGCCATCGTGGAGAGCCCGCAGTTCTTCGGCAACTTCACCGCGCACCGGACGCTGCGCCTGCTGGCCCTGGCCGGCGGCGTGCCCACCACCCGGGTGGACGAGGTGCTGGAGCAGGTCGGCCTGCGGGACCGGGGCGACGAGCGGGTCAAGGGCTACTCGCTGGGCATGAAGCAGCGGCTGGCGGTCGCCTCGGCGCTGCTCAAGGACCCGGAGCTGCTGATCCTGGACGAGCCGGCCAACGGCCTGGACCCGGCCGGCATCCGGGAGATGCGGGACCTCATGCGGTCGCTCGCCGCGGCCGGCGTGACCGTGCTGCTCTCCAGCCACATCCTGGCCGAGATCCAGCTCATCTGCGACCACGTGACGATCATCAGCCGGGGGCGGCGGGTCGCGTACGGGCCGGTGGAGGAGGTGCTGGCCGGCTTCGACCAGCACCAGTGGCAGGTCCGGGTGGCCGAGCCGGAGCGGGCCGTGGAGCTGCTGGGCCGGGCCGGCCTGTCGGTGACCGCCCAGGCCGAGCGCCTGGTGGTGACCGGTGTCGTCGACCCCGAGCTGATCAGCCGCACGCTGGGCGAGCAGGGCCTCTGGGTGCGCGAGCTGATCCCGCTCCGGCCGGACCTGGAGAGCGTCTTCCTGGAGCTGACCGGCGAGCACCCGCATCCGGCGCTGCCCCGCCAGGTGGACGGGGCCCCGCCGCACGACGGAGTGATCGACCTGGACGTCCGGGAGAGCCGGGAGGTGGACGCGTGAACCTGGTCCGTGCCGAGCTGGAGCGGCTGGCCGCCCGCCGCTTCGTGCAGCTCATGGTGCTGCTGCTCGTGGTCGCCTTCGCGGTGACCGTGGCGACCACGCTGGCCGGTTCGCACCGGCCCAGCCCGGTGGAGCTGAGCCGGGCCCAGGCGCAGGCCGCCGAGGAGGTGCGCAACCTGGAGCTGGCGCACGACCGCTGCCTGCGGATCAAGGCGGGCACGGTGACGCCGGACGAGAACGACTACCTGCCGCGGGACTGCGCCCAGATCGACCCGGCCCTGATGGAGCGGCTGCCGAGCGCCTCCGACTACCTCAGCGGGGTGTTCGTCTTCGCCAACGAGGCCGAGCCGCTGCTCTACTTCCTGATCGCGTTCCTGGCGATGTTCGGTTTCCTGGTCGGCGCCTCCTACATCGGCGCCGACCTGAACTCGGGCGGTGTGGTCAACCTGCTGCTCTGGCGACCGCGCCGGTTCGCGGTGCTCGGCGCCAAGCTGGGCACGCTGCTCGGCGGGCTGCTCGGGCTCTCCACGCTGGCGTCGGTGGCCTACCTGGGGGTGTTCTGGCTGATCGGCCAGGCGTCCGGGTTGACCGGCCGGCTGAGTGGCGAGTTCTGGTCGTCGCTCGGCGCCGTCTGGGTGCGGGGCCTGGTGCTGGTGCTGCTCGCCGCGGCGCTCGGCTTCGCCATGGCCACGCTGGGTCGGCACACGTCGGCGGCGCTCGGCACGGTGGCCGCGTACCTGGTGGTGTGGGAGCTGGGCGCGCGGCTGGTGTTCCAGATCCTGTCGGTGGGCCGTCCGGACCGGTTCATGCTCTCCAGCTACCTGGCGGCCTGGCTCAGCGGCGAGGCCCGGTTCTGGGACGACCACGCGTGTTCCGGTGACATAGCGGGCTTCTGCGACGGCTACTACCAGCTGGGCTGGGCGCCGGGCCTGGTGGTCCTGCTCGGCCTCACCGCCGCCCTGGTCGTGGCGGCCTTCGCGGTGTTCCGCCGCCGCGACCTGATCTGACCGCGCCGGTGCATGTCGGTGGCGCCGCCGAGGTGCCAGCAGATCGACCCGGCGGAGACCCCGCCGAGCACCACGC
>NZ_JBEXLR010000071.1:0-32848 GCF_040610095.1 Micromonospora sp. NPDC004540 | reverse complement strand
GAGGTCGATCCCCTCGACCTGGCTGATGGTGTGCAGCGAGCTGCCGTGGTTGCCCTTGGGGTCGCCGGCGAGCTGGAGGTCGACGTGCCCGAACGCGCACCCACCCGGCCACCGGCGCGACGGTCAGCCGTTCTCCTTCTGGAGCCGGTCAATGAGCATCTTCTTGCCCTGCTCGGCGGCCTTGCGGTTGTTGTCCTGCATCTTGCGGAACCAGCTGGCGAGCTCGGTGTCGCCCCGGTCCTCCGCGTCGGCGATGTACGTCTCCATGTGCCAGACGTGCTTGAGTGACATCTGCACCGCGTGGATCAGGTCGTAGTTCTTGTCCTTCACCGGGCTCTCCGGCTGTCGGACCATCGTCGCCACGGCACACCTCCCCTGTGTCGGCTTCCGGTAGCCGAGCGCGCTTACCCGTCCGGCCGCCGTTCACGCCCGCCGGGCCCGAAGGGCCCGCCGGGCCCGCCGCCGACCGGCACGGTTACCCGCCGGACAGCCCGGGTACCGGAGGCCGCATGGCGGAACTGGCAGCCCTCTGGATCGTCCGGCACGGCGAGAGCACGGCGAACGTCGCGGCCACGGCGGCCGAGTCCTCCGGCGCCGAACTGATCGACCTGACCCACCGGGACGCGGACGTGCCGCTGTCGGCCACCGGCGAGGAGCAGGCCCGGGCGACCGGCCGCTGGCTGGCCGGGCTGCCCGAGAGGCGGCGGCCGGACGTGGCGGTGGTGTCGCCGTACCTGCGGGCGGTGCGGACCGCCGAGCTGGCCCTCGCCGGCACCGGCGTGCCGGCCAGCCGGGACGAGCGGCTGCGCGACCGGGAGCTGGGCATCCTCGACGGGCTGACCGGCCACGGCGTCCAGCGGCGGTACCCCGACGAGGCGGCGCGCCGGGCCCGGCTCGGCAAGTTCTACTACCGCCCGCCCGGCGGCGAGTCCTGGACCGACGTGGCGCTGCGGCTGCGCGCCCTCCTCGGCGACCTGCGCCGGGACCACGCCGGTGGCCGGGTGCTGCTGTTCGGCCACGACGCGCTGGTCTTCCTGCTGCGCTACCTGGTGGAGGGGCTCACCGAGGGGGAGCTGATGGCGCTCACCCGGGAGCAGGTCATCGCCAACTGCTCGGTCACCGGCTGGTCGGCCGACGCCACCGGCCGGCTGACCCCGGACGTGTTCAACGACGTCGCCCACCTGCACCGGCAGGGGGCGCGGCCGACCAGGGAGGACGAGGTCCATGCCGAGCCGGTCTGACGTGATCACCCCCGCACTGCTGCGGGACTGGGCACTGCCCGTGCCGACCGGCGGCAAGGAGGCCCGGGGCACGGTGCTCGTGGTCGGCGGGGCCCGGTTCACCCCCGGCGCGGTGCTGCTCGCCGGGGTGGCCGCGCTGCGGGCCGGCGCCGGCGTGCTGCAACTGGCCGCCGCCGAGTCCACCGCCGCCGCGCTCAGCATCCAGGTGCCCGAGGCGCTGGTGGTCGGCCTTCCGGAGACCGCCGACGGCGCGGTCCACGGCGACCCGGGCGACCTGCTCGGCGGCCTGGTCGCCGAGGCGGACGTGGTGGCGGTCGGCCCCGGCCTGAAGGACATCGACGCGACCCGGGCGCTGCTGCACGTGGTCCTCGACGCGGCCGGCCCGGAGACCTCGCTGGTGCTCGACGCGTACGCCCTCGGCGCGCTCAGCCACGAGCCGGACCTGCTGGTCGGCTCGGGCCGCAAGGTGGTGCTCACCCCCAACCTCACCGAGGCGCGGCATCTGCTCGACCGGGAGCCCGGCGACGACCTGGACGCCGAGGCGGTCGAGCTGGCCCGCCGGTACGACGCCGTGGTCTCCCTCTACGGCCACATCGCCACCCCGGACGGGCGGGCCTGGCGGGAGGAGAGCGGCGACGCCGGGCTGGGCACCTCGGGCAGCGGGGACGTCCGGGCCGGGCTGCTCGCCGGGCTGCTCTCCCGGGGCGCCGAGCCCGCGCAGGCCGCCTGCTGGGCCGCGTTCGCCCACGCGGTCAGCGGGCAACGCCTGGTCCCCCGTTACGGCCGGATCGGCTTCCTGGCCCGCGAGCTGCTCGACGAGATCCCCTACACGTTGGCCACCGTCTGACGGTTGTTGTTCGTCCGTTCGGGTGTGTGTAACACCACACCCGCTCCCTACGCTGGTTCACCGAAGGCAAGCAACCTGCTCGTCTTCCGCCGGCCCGCTTCCCGCCAGGGAGTGAGGCACGGCTGGATCGGCCCCCTGGGAGTCTGTGTGAAGAACCTCCGTCGCAAGACACTGGCCGCCGCGTCCGCCGCGACGCTCGGCGTCGGCCTCGCCCTCACCGGCGGGCTGGCACCGGCGGCGGCCGCCGGACCGGACACCTCGTATCTGGTCCTCGCCCCGCAGGGCGCCAACACCAGCAAGGCCGCCGCCCGCGTGGCGGCCGCCAAGGGCACCGTCGTGGCCACCTACGACCAGATCGGCGTGCTCGTCGTCCGCTCGACCAACCCGGACTTCGCCGCGCAGGTGGCGGGGGCGGGCGTCGAGTCGGTCGCGTCGACCGCCGGCCTGGGCACCGCCCTCGACGAGGGCGAGACCGTGGAGGTCTCCGCGGCCGACGTCGCCAGCGCCACCGGCGACCCGACCAAGGAGCCGCTCTACGGCCAGCAGTGGGACATGAACATGATCCACCTGCCGCAGGCCCACGCGGTGAACAACGGCAGCGCGAACGTCGTCGTCGGCGTGCTGGACAGCGGCATCTCCAGCACCCACCCGGACCTGGCGAGCCAGATCGCCAAGGACAAGAGCACGTCCTGCCTCGGCGGTGTCACCGACACCACCGAGGCGGCGTGGAACCCGACCACCAGCGACCACGGCACCCACGTGGCCGGCACCATCGCCGCCGCCGTCAACGGCGTCGGCGTGACCGGCATCGCGCCGGGCGCCAAGGTCGCCGCCGTCAAGGTGGTCAACGACGACGGTTACATCTTCCCGGAGGCCGCGGTCTGCGGGTTCATGTGGGCCGCCGACCACGGGATGCAGCTGACCAACAACAGCTACTACATCGACCCGTGGGAGCTGAACTGCCGCAACGACGCGCGCCAGCGTCCGGTGTGGCAGGCCGTGCAGCGGGCGATCCGCTACTCGCAGTCCAAGGGCGTGCTCAACGTGGCGTCCGCGGGCAACTCCAACTACGACCTGGCCCACAAGATCACCGACACCGGCAGCCCGAACAACGGGACGCCGGAGGTGCGCGAGGACCTCACCAACGCCTGCCTCGACCTGCCGGCCGAGGCGCCGGGCGTGGTGACCGTCTCCGCCGTCGGTCCGACCGGTGCGAAGAGCTACTACTCCTCGTACGGCCAGGGCGTGGTGGACGTGACGGCGCCGGGTGGCGACAGGTGGGTCCGCACGCAGGGCGCCCGCTCGACCACCGCGGACCAGATCCTGTCGACAACCTTCAACACCGCCACCCGGACCAACGGGTGGGGGTACAAGCAGGGCACCTCGATGTCCGGCCCGCACGCCACCGGCGTCGCGGCGCTGGCGTTGTCGGCGCACCCCGGGATGACCCCGGGCCAGCTGGCGTCGTTCCTGGAGCGTACGTCGGTCGCGCAGTCCTGCCCGGAGGGCGTCTACAACCTGGTGCCGCTGCACCCGAACGGTGCGCACTTCTACGACGCGACCTGCTCCGGCGGCGAGCGCAACTCGTTCTACGGTGCCGGCATGGTGGACGCGTACAACGTGGTCAAGTAGCGGCAGCACCAACGGAGGGGGCCCGGCGACGTGTCGCCGGGCCCCCTTCGTTTGCCCTGGTCGGGACGGGGGTAGGGGGGCCACATCAACCGACCCTAGGAGGTACCCCGGTGTCCACCGATGCGATCGTCCTGCTCAAGGAGGACCACAAGGAGATGCGCCGCCTGTTCAAGGCCTTCCAGGACGCCGAGGAGGGCCCGGCGAGCCAGCGGCAGAAGCTGGTGAAGCAGATCCTCGAGGCGTTGACGGTGCACACCTACCTCGAGAACGAGGTGATGTACCCCGAGGTCCGCAAGCTCGTGCCCGACGTCGAGGACGACATCCTGGAGTCGTACGAGGAGCACCACGTGGCCGACGTGCTCTGCTTCGAGCTGTTCACCATGGACGCGGACGACGAGCGCTACAACGCCAAGACGACGGTGCTCATCGAGAACGTGCTGCACCACGTCGAGGAGGAGGAGCAGGAGTGGTTCCCCAAGGTCCGCGAGGCGCTCGGCCGTAACCAGCTCCAGGAGATCGGCCAGCGCATGATCGACCTGCGCCCGAAGGCGCCGAAGACGCCGGCCGCCCCGAAGGCGCTGAAGAAGTCGCTGGACGCCGTCGTCGCCTGACCCGGCACCACGTGACGGCGGGACCCGGCCCCGGCCGGGTCCCGCCGTCGTCTCCGCCGCTCAGCCGCCCGAGCCCGGCTCGGCCATCTTCCGGTGCTGCTCCGCCTTCAGCCGGTCCGGGACGACCTTGCCGGCCGCGGTCTGCAGCTTGTTCACGAACGAGCCGGCGGACACCTTGTGCTCCCCCTTCATGAGGGCCTCGAAGGCGTCCTCGGCCACCTTGCGAGGGTCGTCCTTCTTCCCCTGCCCGACCCGGGTGTCCGCCATGTGGGCGCAGGTTCGCGCCGCCGTCGCGATCGACGAGTCCTCGGCGGCCACCACCACGTCGTACCCGTGCTCGGTGAACTGGGCGGCCAGCTCGTACCCGATGCCGCTGGACGCGCCGGTCACCACGGCGAGCGGACGGCCGGTCGTCGGTGTGCTCATCCTCGTGTCTCCTTTCCCTCGGCCCCGGGGTCGCCGTCGCGGCCCGGCCCCTCCCCCCGATTTGCCCAGCCCCCGGCGGCCCAACCCGCCGGCGCGCGGCGGAGGTGCGCCCGTCCGGCCGGGGGCCCACCCGGTAGGATCGGCGCGGGCCGTGACTGGCGCGTGGGGATGGAGAACCATCGGGGAGCGGCCCCGTCATGAGGACGCATGCCGAGCGCCTGGGCCTTCCGCACGTCACCAGGAGGTCGCATGTCGCTGAACGCCGAATCCACCGCCTTCCGCAGCGCGCTGGAGGTGATCCGGGCCGTCGAGCCGCGGGTGGCGGACGCCATCGGGGCCGAGCTCGCCGACCAGCGCGAGTCGCTCAAGCTCATCGCCAGCGAGAACTACGCCTCCCCGGCCACCCTGCTGGCCATGGGCAACTGGTTCAGCGACAAGTACGCGGAAGGCACCATCGGCCGCCGCTTCTACGCCGGCTGCCAGAACGTCGACACCGTCGAGGCGCTCGCCGCCGAGCACGCCAAGGAGCTGTTCGGCGCGGCCCACGCGTACGTGCAGCCGCACTCCGGCATCGACGCCAACCTGGTCGCGTTCTGGGCGATCCTGGCCGACCGGGTGGAGTCCCCGGCGCTGAAGAAGGCCCAGGTACGCCAGGTCAACGACCTCACCGAGGCGGACTGGTTCGCGCTGCGTCGCGAGCTGGGCAACCAGCGGATGCTCGGCATGTCGCTGGACGCCGGCGGCCACCTCACCCACGGCTTCCGGCCGAACATCTCCGGCAAGATGTTCGACCAGCGGAGCTACGGCACCGACCCGGCCACCGGGCTGATCGACTACGACAAGGTCGCCGAGGCGGCCCGCGAGTTCAAGCCGCTGATCCTGGTCGCCGGCTACTCGGCGTACCCCCGGAAGGTCAACTTCCGGATCATGCGGGAGATCGCCGACTCCGTCGGCGCCACCTTCATGGTCGACATGGCGCACTTCGCCGGCCTGGTCGCCGGCAAGGTCTTCACCGGCGACTTCGACCCGGTGCCGCACGCGCACATCGTCACCACCACCACCCACAAGTCGCTGCGCGGCCCGCGCGGCGGCATGGTGCTCTGCGGCCCGGAGCTGGCCGACCAGGTCGACCGGGGCTGCCCCATGGTGCTCGGCGGCCCGCTGCCGCACGTGATGGCCGCCAAGGCCGTCGCCCTGGCCGAGGCCCGCCGCCCCGACTTCGCCGACTACGCGCAGCGCATCGTGGACAACGCCCAGGCGCTGGCCGAGGGGCTGCTGCGCCGGGGCGCGAAGCTGGTCACCGGCGGCACCGACAACCACCTGGTGCTCATCGACGTCTCCGGCTACGGCCTCACCGGCCGGCAGGCCGAGCAGGCGCTGCTCGACTCGGGCATCGTGACCAACCGCAACGCCGTCCCGCAGGACCCCAACGGCGCCTGGTACACCTCCGGCATCCGGATCGGCACCCCGGCGCTGACCACCCGGGGCCTGGGCGCCACCGAGATGGACACCACGGCCGAGCTGATGCACACCGTGCTCAGCCAGACCACCCCCGGGTCGAACGCGGACGGCACCCCGTCCAAGGCCAAGTACGTCCTCGACCCGGCCCTGGCCGAGACGGTCGGCAAGCAGGCCAGCGACCTGCTCACCGGCTTCCCCCTCTACCCCGCCGTCGACCTCGGCTGACCGCGGTCACGCTTTCCCGACGCCCCGCCCGGCCTCGGCCGAGCGGGGCGCCGACATTCCCACCCTCCGCCGGCCCGCACTGCCCGCCTCGCCGCGTTGATCATGAAGTTAGCGCCCTGGAACACGCTTTCCAGAGGCGCTAACTTCATGATCGACGCGGCCGAGGGTCAGCCGGCAGTCAGGGGGTCGGGTGGGTGCGGTGGCGCATGCGGTGGAGGCGGTGGAGGACGTCCGTGCCGCCGCGGCCGAAGTGGTCGTGCAGGGCGCGGTAGTCGGCGTACAGGTCGTCGTAGGCGGCGGCGCGGGCCGGGTCCGGGTGCCAGGTCTCGCGGCGTGGCGCGCCCATGGCCGCCGACGCGCTCTCCAGGTCCGGGTACGCCCCGGCGGCCACCGCCGCGTGGATCGCCGCGCCCAGCGCCGCCGGATGGGCGGCGTCCACCACGTGCAGCGGGCGGCGCAGCACGTCGGCGTAGATGCGCAGCAGCAGCCGGTTGGCGGTGAGGCCGCCGGCGGCGGTCAGCTCGTCGACGGGCACACCGGCGGCCTCGAACGCCTCGACCACGGTGCGGGCGCCGAACGCGGTCGCCTCCAGCAGGGCCCGCCAGATCTCCTCCGGCCGGGTGGCCAGGGTGAGCCCGACCAGCACCCCGCTCAGCTCGTGGTCCATGAGCACCGACCGGTTGCCGCTGTGCCAGTCCAGCGCGAGCAGCCCGTGCCCGCCCACCGGCTGGTCGGCGGCGAGCGCGTCGAGCAGGTCGTGCACGGACACCCCGCGGCGGGCGGCCTCCTCGGCGTACGACGCGGGCAGGGCGCGGTCGACGTACCAGGCGAAGATGTCGCCGACCCCGCTCTGGCCGGCCTCGTAGCCCCACCGGCCGGCGGTGACGCCGTCCGCGACGACGCCGCAGACGCCGGGCACCTCGTGGCAGCTCTCGGCGTTCATGATCAGGCAGGTGGAGGTGCCGAGCACGGCGAGCATCCGGCCGGGCGCGACGGACCGGGCCGCCGCCGCGGTGACGTGCGCGTCGATGGCCCCGGCGGCGACCGCGATCCCAGCGGGCAGGCCGGTCCAGCCGGCCGCCTCGGCGGTCAGGGTGCCGGCCCGGGCGGCGGGCGGCAGCAACGGCCCGTCGTCGGTCTTCGCGAGCAGGTCCGGCAGGTCCGGGTGCAGCGCGGCGAGGAAGTCGGGGGCCGGGTCGTGGCCGTCCTGGCGTAGTCCCTTGAAACCGGCGGCCGAGGCGTTGCGGCTCGGGCGGCCGCAGAGCCGCCGGACCAGCCAGTCGGCGGTCTCGACCCAGCGCTCGGCCCGGCGGAAGACCTCCGGGTCCTCCTCCAGCACCTCCAGCGCCTTGGCGAGCTGCCACTCGGCGGAGACCCGGCCGCCGTAGCGGGCCAGCCAGGGCTCGCCCCGGGCGGCGGCGAGGGTGTTGATCCGCTCGGCCTGCCGCTGCGCCGAGTGGTGCTTCCAGAGCTTCGGCCAGGCGTGCGGCCGGTTCCGGAACTCGGGCAGCTCGGCGAGCGGGGTGCCGTCGGCACGGGTGGGCAGCACCGTGCAGGAGGTGGCGTCGAGGCCGACGCCGACCACCTCGGTCGGGTCGATCCCGGCGGCGCGGACGGCGGCGGGCACCGCGGTGCGCAGCACCTCGACGTGGTCGGCCGGGTCCTGGAGCGCCCACCCGGGCGGCAGCGCCGGCCCGCCGGGCAGCCGCTCGGTGATCACCCCGTGTCGGTACGCGTGCACCGCGCTGCCCCGCTCGGCGCCGTCGGCCACGTCGACCACGACGGCCCGCCCGGAGAGCGTGCCGAGATCGACCCCGACGACGTACCGGCCCACCCGCTGCTCCTCCCCCGAACTGGGAGGATCACGCTAGCCGGTCAGCGCAGGGGGCGCTTGAGGTGGTAGCGGTGCACCTCGGTGCTGCCCTGCACGTTGTTCACGTCCTCGGCGGCGGAGACCAGCTCCCAGCCCTCCCGGCCGACCCGGTTGAGGTGCGCGATCGCGGTGTCGCCGTAGGGCGTCACGTCCTTGCGCGACCCGTCCGGGCCGTACCAGACGAACGTGACGTGGAAATTGCGGCCCTGTCCCTGATAGCGGCGGACCAGCAACGCGTACTCCCAGGCAACCATCCGTCCATTATCAACGGTGGCCGTCGTGCCCGGGAACACGGGTGGTGGCGGAACGGCGACAGTGCGGTGTCAGGCCGGGAGGGGCAGGGCGGTCAGCTGGGCCCGGGTGGGAGGATCGGCTCCCTTCCGCCCACACGTCCAGGCGGCCACTCGTGCGGCGTGCCGGAGCACGCCGGCGATCGTGGCCGGGTCGGCGGCGTCGAGGGCGGCCCGCCGCGCGGCGCCGAGCAGATCCCGCTGGGCCAGCGCGGCGAGCAGCCCGGCGGTGAAGGCGTCCCCTGCCCCGACGGTGTCCACCACCCGCACCGGCAGGGCGTCGACCCGCACCTCGCCGTGTCGGGTAGCCGCCCACGCTCCACGTTCACCGCCGGTCACCACGACGAGGACGGCGCCCCGCTCGAGCCACTCCCGTCCGACCCGTTCGTGCGCGCGTCCCGGGTGGAGCCAGGCCAGGTCCTCCCGGCTGACCTTCACCACGTCGCTCGCCGCCACCAACTCCTCGACCCGGCACAGGACCGTCGCCGGCTCGCCCATGAGGGACGGCCGGCAGTTCGGGTCGTAACTGATCATCGTGGTGGCCCGCCGGTCCTGGACCAGCGCCAGCACGTCGTCCGCGCCGGGCGCGAGCACGGTCGCCAGCGAGCCGGTGTGCAGACAGTCGCTGCCGGCCCCGACATCGGTCAGGGCCCGCTGCGGGAAGGAGCGCCAGTCGATGTCGAAGTCGTAGCCGGCCTGGCCGTCCGCGCCCACCCGCGTCCGGGCCACGCTGGTGGACGGCAGGTCCGACAGCGACGCCGGATCCAGCCGTACGCCGCTGCCGGCCAGGTGGGCGCGGAGGAGCCGCCCGTACGCGTCGTCACCCAGCTGGGTGAGCAGGGTGGCGGGCTGGTCGAGGCGGCCCAACGCCACCGCCACGTTCGCCGGGCTGCCGCCCGGGTGGGCGGCCGCCACGCCCGACGGATCCTCGATGAGGTCCACCAGGCTCTCGCCGACAACGGTGATCACAGTCTCCCTTTCCTGCAGCCCGCGCCACCCGGTCACGGGCACGGCGGTTCAGTTCGCCGCCCGGCCCGGCGTCTCCTCGAGGGTGGTCGCGCCGGTCATGATGGCCACCACCTCCGGCATGGTGTGGGAGGCCGGAGTCACCACGCCCGCGCACCGACCCAGTCGCTGGATGTGGATGCGGTCGGCCACCTCGAACACATGGGGCATGTTGTGGCTGATGAGGATGACCGGCAGGCCCCGGGAGCGCACCTCCTCGATCATCCGCAGCACCTGGTTGGACTCTTTGACGCCGAGCGCGGCGGTCGGCTCGTCGAGCACGATCACCTTGCTGCCGAAGGCCGCCGCCCGGGCCACCGACACGGCCTGACGCTGGCCGCCGGAGAGCGTCTCGACCGCCTGCGCCACGTTCTGCAGGGTGCCGATCCCCAGGTCGGCCAGGGCCTGCGCGGCCTCCCGACGCATGCCCTTGTGGTCGAGCATCCGGAAGACCGAACCGAGCATGCCCGGCCGGCGCTTCTCCCGACCGAGGAAGAGGTTGCTGGCGATGTCCAGGGCCGGCGCCACGGCGAGGGTCTGGTAGACCGTCTCGATACCGGCGTCCCGGGCGTCCTGCGGCCGCTTGAACTGTGCCGGCTTCCCCGCCAGGAGGATCTCCCCGGCGTCGGGCGTCAGCGCGCCGGTCAGACACTTGATCAGGGTGGACTTCCCGGCGCCGTTGTCCCCGATCACGGCGAGCACCTCGCCCGGGTACAGGTCGAGGTCCACCCCGTCCAGCCCGACGACCCTGCCGAACGTCTTGACCAGGCCCCGGGCCGACAGCACCGGTGATCGCTGGCCGCTGTCGGCGGCGCCGGACCGGCCGGCGGTGGCGGGCGTGGTGGTGGCGGTCATGACCTCACCTTCCTGATCCACTGGTCCACGGCCACGGCGAGGATCACCAGCAGGCCGACGGCGAGTACCCGGTACTGGTCGTCCACTCCGGCAAGGGACAGGCCGCTGCGGAAGAAGCCGACGATCAGCGCGCCGAGCAGGGTGCCCAGCACCGCGCCCCGGCCACCGAAGAGGCTGGTGCCACCGATGACGACGGCGGTGATGCTCTCCAGGTTGGCGTCGGTGATGGCGTTGGGGCTGGCCGCGCCGGCGCGTCCGATGAGGATCCAGGCGGTGAGGCCATAGATCGCGCCGGCGACGAGGTAGACGCTGAGCAGCACCCGGTCGACCCGGATACCGGCCAGCCGGGCGGCCTCCTTGTCGTCGCCCACGGCGTAGACGTGCCGTCCCCAGGCGGTCTTGGCCAGGGCGTAGCCCACCGCGAGGTAGAGGACGAGGACCGCGACGACCCCGAAGGTGATCCGGAACCGACCCACCGGGAACGACTCACCGGTCCAGCTCAGCACCGCCGGGAGGTCGGTGGCCTGGACGCTCTGGCCGCTCGAGTAGAGCAGCCCGAGGGCGGTGAAGACGCTCAGCGTGCCGAGGGTGACGATGAACGGCGGCAGCTTGAGGCGGGTCACCAGCGCCCCGTTGAGCGCGCCCGCTGCGGCGCCGACCGCGATGGCGAGGACGATGGCGAGGAGGCCCGGAAGTCCCTGCCCCTCGGCCATCTTCGCGGAGAGCATCATGGCCAGGATGACGATGGCGCCGACCGAGAGGTCGATGCCGGCGGTCAGGATGATCAGCGTCTGCCCGACGGCGAGCGCGCCGATCACGGCCACCTGCTGGAGCACCAGCGAGAGCGAGTTGGGTGACGCGAAGCGCGGGTTCAGCGTGGAGAAGACGACGAACGAGATGACCAGCACGAGGAACGGGCTGATCGCGGGGTGCGCGTGCAGCAGGTGCTGAACGCGTCGCAGTGGCGTGTGCCGGCGCAGCGCGAACTGCTGGGCGGCGGTGGTGGGTGGGGTCGTGGCGGTCATCGGAGGCTCCCTGCCGGATTCGGCGGTGGCGGACGGACTGCCCGGCTGAGGGCGCGGGGCGGAGGATGCCCCTGGCCCTCGGCCGTGGCGGGGATGGTCAGCCCCAGCAGCGCTGGGCGCCGTCGGCGCTGGTGATGCTCTCGACGCCGGCGGCCGGCTTGTCGGTGACCAGAGCGACGCCGGTGTCGAAGAAGTCAAGGCCGTCCGAGACCTTCGGCTTCTCGCCGTCGTTCGCGATCTTCTTGATCGCCTGGACGCCCAGCTCGGCCATCTTCAGCGGGTACTGCTGCGAGGTGGCGCCGATGACGCCGTCCTTGACCTGCCGTACGCCGTCGCAGCCGCCGTCGACCGAGACGACCAGGACACCCTGGGTCTTGCCGGCCGCCTGGAGGGCCTTGTGGGCGCCGACCGCGGCCGGCTCGTTGATGGTGTAGACGACGTTGATGTCCGGGTTCTTGGTCAGGCAGTTCTCCATGGCCGTCCGGCCGCCGTCCTCGGCGCCGTTGGTCGGCTCGTTGCAGGCGATCGTGTAGCTGCCGCCCGAGTAGCTGCCCGTCTTCGCCTCGTCGCCGTTCTTCTTCTTGTCGCCGGTGTCGATGCCCATGCCGGTCAGGAAGCCCTGGTCCCGGTTGTAGTCGACGGAGACGATCTTGTCATTGAAGAGGTCGAGCAGGGCGATGGTGGCCGGCTTGCCGGCGAGCTGGGTGGCCGTCCACTTGCCGATCAGCTCGCCGGCCGTGAAGTTGTCGGTGGCGAAGGTGATGTCCACGGTGTTCGCCGGGTCGGGCGGGGTGTCCAGCGCGATCACGTAGAGGCCGGCGTCACGGGCCTTCTTGATGGCCGGGTTGACGCCGGGACCGTTCGGGGTGATCAGGATGCCCTCGTCGCCGCGGGCGATGGCGTCCTCGATGGCCTGCACCTGGCCGGCCTCGTCGCCGTCCTCCTTGCCGGCGGCCAGGGTGAGCTTCACGCCCTCCGCCTCGGCGGCCTTCTTCGCGCCCTGCTGCATGCTGACGAAGAACGGGTTCGTGGAGTTCTTGGTGATCAGGGCTACCGCGACACTCTTGTCGCCCGAGCCGCCGTCACCCGAGCTGTCACCGCAGCCGGCGACGACCATGCCGGTCACCGTTATGGCGGCCAGCACAGTGGCGCGGCGGCGGGCGATGCGCTGGATCATGTGTTCTCCCATCAGGCACCCCCGGGGCCGGGGCAGATTTGACAACGATGTCAGGGCAGTTTCGGCGCAGTAGCCGGGAGATGTCAATGCCTTTGCCGGCAGTTTTCTCTAACCGCCACGTAACTCGTACGCCCCCCTTGACATCGATGTCAGACCGGGCTCACGATTCGCCCCACGGTCACGCCCGACGTCCACCCGGTCGGCCCGGGCGTCCTCGATGGACGGAGGATGGGATGAGGATCCGCCGATGGTTGGCCGCCTGCGCGGCCGCGGCTCTCCTGGCGGCGGCGCCGGGCGCCGCTGCCGCGGGAGCGACGACCAGGGACGAGCCGTACCGGCCACAGCTGCACTTCAGCCCGGCACGCAACTGGATGAACGATCCGAACGGGCTCGTCTGGTACCAGGGCGAGTGGCACCTCTTCTACCAGTACAACCCCGAGGGTGCGCAGTGGGGGAACATGTCCTGGGGGCACGCGGTCAGCCGGGACCTGCTGCACTGGGAGGAGCTGCTGCTGGCCATTCCGTACTCGGCCGACGAGCACATCTTCTCCGGGTCGGTGGTGGTCGACGAGCGGAACACCTCCGGCTTCGGCCGACCCGGCGCGCCGGCGCTGGTCGCCGTCTACACCAGCTGGTACCCGGCCACCGGCATCCAGGCCCAGTCGCTGGCGTACAGCACCGACCGGGGTCGCACCTGGACCAGATACGCCGGAAATCCGGTGCTGGACCTCGGTTCGCGGGAGTTCCGCGATCCCAAGGTCTTCTGGGACACCACGTCCGGTCGCTGGACCATGGCGGTGGTCCGGGCCACCGAGCACAAGGTGAGCTTCTACGGCTCGGCCGACCTGCGGTCGTGGACCCATCTGAGCGACTTCGGCCCGGCCAACGCGGTCGGTGGTGTGTGGGAGGTGCCGGACCTGTTCGAGCTGCCCGTCGACGGCGACCCGGAGCACCCGAAGTGGGTGCTGATCGTCAACCTCAACCCCGGCGCGGTCGCCGGCGGTTCGGGCGCGCAGTACTTCGTCGGCGACTGGGACGGCACCACTTTCGCCGCTGACAACGTGGTGACCGGCGAGGCGGAGCCGCCGGCCGGGACGCTCTTCGCCGACTTCGAGGACGGTTACGCCGGCTGGACGGTGGAGAACGACCCCGTGCTGGGGCCGGGGCCGTTCGGCGGCGCCCCGTACCCGGGCACGGTGCCGGGCCAGCAGCAGGTCAGCGGTTTCCGGGGCGGGGCCCTGGTGAACACCTTCCTCGGCTTCGACGCCCCCCGGGGCCAGCTCGTCTCCCCCGACTTCACCATCGACCGGGGCTACCTCAACCTGCTCGTCGGCGGGGGCGCGCACCCGCACCTGCCGGACACGACGACAGACTTCGTGCCGGCCGACGCCGAACCGGTGATCGACTTCGAGCTGCCCGACGGCCGGACGTACGAGCAGGCGGGCTGGACGGCGACCGGCGGCCTGCGCGACCGCGCGCCGGTGGTGGGCCCGGCCCGGTGGGAACGCGGCCACGTCGGCGACAAGCTGCTCACCACCTTCTTCGAGGCCGACTCGACGACCGGCACGCTGACCTCGCCCGCCTTCACCGTCGACCGCGACCACCTCGGTCTGCTCGTCGGGGCCGGGGGGCACCTCGACGACGGCACCGGGCGGACGGTGGTCGAGCTGCTGGTGGACGGCCGGGCGGTGCGCACCGCCACCGGCAACTTCTCCGGCTTCATGAACTGGCGCGACTGGGACGTGACCGAGTTCCGTGGCCGCAGCGCCCAGCTGCGGATCGTGGACGAGAACACCGGCGGCTGGGGCCACCTGCTGGTGGACCAGCTCGTCGCCAGCGACAAGCCCGTCCTGCCCCGCGCGGTGGAGACCGCGGTGAACCTGGTCGTGGACGGCCAGGTGGTCCGGGCCGCGACCGGCGCGGACAGCGAGCGCCTCGACTGGGTGGCCTGGGACGTCCGCGACCTCACCGGGAAGCGGGCCCACCTGGAGATCAACGACTTCAACTCGGGCGGCTGGGGGCACATCCTTGTCGACCACGTGATGTTCGCCGACCGGCCGGCGCCCCGTGAGCTGGACCGCTACGACTGGCTCGACCACGGGGCGGACTACTACGCCGCGGTCACGTACAACAACGCCCCGGGCGGGCGGCGGGTCGCGATCGGCTGGCTGAACAACTGGCAGTACGCCGGCAGTGTCCCGACCGCCCCCTGGCGCGGGGCCATGGCCCTGCCCCGGGAACTCGCCCTGCGCACGATCGACGGCCGGGTCCGCCTGGTCCAGTCGCCGACCGCGCAGCTCACCTCGCTGCGGGGCGACGGCCCGGCGTACACCCTGCGGGACACCACGGTCCCGGCAGGGGTCCGCGACCTCCCCGCGGCGGCGGACGGCACGGTGCTGGAGATCCGGGCGGAGTTCGAGCTCCGCGACGCCCGCCGGTTCGGCCTCCAGGTACGCGCCGGTGGCGACGAACGGACGCTGGTCGGATACGACGCGGGGGCAGGCCGCCTCTTCGTCGACCGGACGCGCTCCGGCCAGCAGGCCGCCCCGCCCTTCCCCGCCGTGCACTCCGGCCCCCTGTCCGTGGACGGCAACCGGGTACAGATGACGGTGTACGTGGATCGTTCCTCCGTCGAGGTGTTCGGCGGCGCCGGGCAGACCACCGTGACGGACCAGATCTTCCCCGCGCCCACGAGCGACGGGACCGGCCTGTTCGCCGAGGGTGGCGCCGTGGTGGTGCGCTCGCTCACGGTCCGACCGTTGCGGTCGGTGTGGCGCTAACCTGGCAGACGATCAACGGCGGGTGGGGCTGGCCGTTTCGCCATGGCCCCACCCGCCAACGCCCGCACTCCCTTCCGGTAGGAGCGCTCATGCACGCTGCCGCCTCCGCCCCGCCGGCCGGCGTCAAGGCCCGGCCCACGCTCCGAGACGTCGCGCTGCTGGCCGGGGTCAGCACCAAGACGGTCTCGCGGGTGGTCAACGGAGAGGCGGGGGTCTCCGCGCCGAAGCTCGCCGCGGTACGCCGGGCGATCGCCCAGCTCGACTACCGGCCGAACTTCACCGCGAGCAGCCTGCGGCGGTCCAGCGGCCGCAGCGCGGCCATCGCCGCGGTCCTGGAGGATCTGGCCAACCCCTTCTCCGCCGCCCTGCACCGGGCCCTCGAGGACGCCGCCCGGGACCGGGGCGTGCTCATCTTCGCCGGCAGCGTGGACGAGAGCCCGGAACGGGAGCGGGACCTGGTGCACGCCTTCACGATGCGGCAGGCCGACGCCCTGGTCGTGGTGCCGGCCACCGACGACCAGAGCTACCTGGCCGGGGAGGTCGCGGCCGGCACTCCGGTGGTGTTCGTGGACCGGCCGCCGGTCGGCCTGGCGGTCGACGCCGTGCTGTCCGACAATCACCACGGCGCCGCCACCGCGGTGCACCACCTCGTCGCGCACGGCCACCGGGACATCGCGTACCTGGGCGACCTGCGGACCATCGCGACGGCCCGGCAGCGCGCGCAGGGCTTCAAGGAGGCGCTGAGCGAGCACGGCATCCGGCCGGCCACCATGGTCCACGACCTGCACACCGAGCGCGACTCGGCGGAGGCGGTCCGCCGGCTGCTGCGCGACGACCCGGCCCCGACGGCGCTGTTCACCGCCCAGAACCTGGTCACCATCGGCGCCATCCGCGCCCTGCAGGAACTCGGCCGGCAGCACGAGGTGGCCCTCGTCGGCTTCGACGACTTCCCCCTGGCCGACCTCCTCCAGCCGGCGGTCACGGTGGTCGCCCAGGACCCGGCCGAGATGGGCCGGGTGGCCGCCTCGCTGATCTTCCGGCGGCTGGACGGAGAGCAGTGGCGACCCACCATCCACCCGGTTGCCACCCGACTGTTGGTGCGCGGATCCGGTGAGATCAGGGGGCCGCACGCGCGCTGACGGCGGTGCCGACCGCGCCGGCAGACTCCTCGGTGATCAGCGCGGCGAGCCGGTCCAGGCCCAGGTCGATCTGCTCCGGGGTGACCGCGCTGACCGACAGCCGCAGCGCGTCGACCGGGGTGCCGGCGTCGTAGAAGTGCGCCATCGGGGTCCACAGCACCCGGTACTCGCGCGCCGAGCGGTGCAGCAGCGCGTCGTCCACGCCGAACGGCACGGTGACCACCACGAAGAAGCCGCCGGCCGGGACGTTCCAGCGCACCGGGCCGCCGGCCGGGAAGCGGCGGGCCAGCCCGTCGGCCAGGTGCCGCAGGTTGCGGGCGTACGCGGCCCGCTCCCGGACGTTCGCCGCGACCAGCGAGCAGTCGTGGGCCAGCAGCACGCCCCGATCACCGCCTGGCTGATCGGCGAGGTGTTCACGGTGGCCATGCTCTTGATCTTCGCGAGCTGAGCAGTGTCCGGTCGGCCTGCTCGCGGCTCAGGCCCAGGTCCTCGGCGAGGTGCCGGCGGAAGGTGTCCAGGTGCTCGTGCAGCACCGCGAGTCGAAGAACTCCTCGTAGGGCCGGCCGGCGGCGAGCGACACGGCGTCCGGGTAGTGCTGCGCCACCTCGTTGAGGAAGTTCATCGAGTTCAACGCGGGGTCGTCCACGCTCGGGTGCAGCGCCGTGACGGCCAGGTCCACGGGCTCCACGTCAGCCTCCCGTCAGGGTGCGCAGCTCGCGGGCAGCGGCCGGGTCGGCGCAGCCGCTGAGGGTGAACGCGTCGCGCAGCTCGGCGGCGAGCAACGCCAGGGCCGCCTCGGCGCCGGCCCGCCCGCCGGCCGCCAGGGCCCAGAGCATCGGCCGGCCGACCAGCACGCCGGCCGCGCCGAGAGCGAGGGCGCGCAGCACGTCGGTGCCGCCGCGCACGCCGCTGTCCAGCAGCACCGCGCAGCGCTCCCCCACGGCGGTGACCACCTCGGGCAGCGCGGCCGCGCTGCCCGGCGCGCCGTCGAGCTGTCGGCCGCCGTGGTTGGAGACCACCACCGCGTCCGCACCCATGTCCGCCGCGCGGACCGCGTCGCGCGGGTCCAGGATGCCCTTCACGAGCAACGGCACCGGGGTACGTTCCCGCAGCCAGGCCAGGTCGGCCCAGCTCAGCGCGGGGGCGAAGACCGCGCCGGTGTGCGCCGCCACCGCGGACACCCCGGGCGTCCCCTGGTGGGCCAGGTCGTCCCGGCCGCCGGGCAGGTTCGCCGCCGTGACGTGCGGCGGCAGGGCGAAGCCGTTGCGCACGTCGCGCAGCCGCCGGCCGAGCACCGGCACGTCGACGGTCACCATCAGCCCGGCGCAGCCGGCGGTCAGCGCACGGTCCACCAGGTCGGCCACCATGGCCCGGTCGCGCAGCCAGTAGAGCTGGAACCAGACCGTGCCGCCGACCGCGGCGACCTCCTCGATCGGCGTGCTGGCCAGGGTGCTCGCCACGTAGGGCACGCCCGCCGCGCGGGCCGCCGCGGCCAGGCCCACCTCACCGTCGGGGTGCAGCAGCTTCTGGTACGCCATCGGCGCGACCGCCACCGGCAGGGCGTACCGGCCACCGGGCAGCGGCGCCTCGGTGGACGGGACGTCCACCCCGGTCAGCATCCGGGGCAGCACCGCCACCCGGTCCAGCGCGGCCCGGTTCGCGGCCAGCGTGGTCTCGGTGCCACTGCCGCCGGCCACGAAGTCCCACACCTCGGCGGGAAGCACGGTCCGGGCCAGCTCGGCGAAATCGGCCAGGCTCGCGGGCGGAACGAACGCGGGATGGGCTGGCTCACCAGGTCCCCGCCCCGGCGCCGCCGGTCCCACGGTCGTCGTCAGGTCAGCCATGGTCCGGTCCACCCGTCGCCGTGCCGGCGGCCGCGCCGGCTGGGGTGAGCCCGAACCGCGCCCGCAGGAAGGCCGCCGCCTGCTCCTGGGCCCGCCGGCCGGCGTCGAACACCCCGGGCATGGCGAAGAAGCCGTGGACCATGCCGTCGTACCGGGTCGCCTCGGTGGGCACGCCGGCCTCGGCCAGCCGCTCGGCGTACCGCTCCCCCTCGTCGCGCAGCGGGTCGTGCTCGGCGGTGACGACCAGCGCCGGGGGCAGGCCGGCGAGGTCCTCGGCGAGCAGCGGCGAGGCGAGCGGGTGGGCCGCGTCGCCGGGGTCGGCCAGGTAGTGCCGCCGGTACCACTCGACCGAGTGCCGGTTGAACAGCAACGGGTCCTCCTCACCGGTCGGCCCGCGGCCGGGCCGCTGGTCGGTGTTCGGGTAGACGAGCACCTGGGCGGCGAGCCGGGGGCCGCCGTCGGCGCGGGCCAGCAGGGTGACGGCGGCCGCCAGGTTGCCACCGGCGCTGTCCCCGCCGACGGCCAGCCGGTCCGGGTCGACGCGGAACTCGTCGGCGTGCCCGGCCAGCCGGCGCAGCGCGGCGTGGCAGTCGTCCACGGCGGCCGGGAAGCGGTGCTCGGGGGCCAGCCGGTAGCCGACGGTGATCGTCTGGCAGCCGGCGAGGTTGACCAGCCGGCGGCAGATGCCGTCGGCCGTGTCCACGCTGCCCAGCGTCCAGCCACCGCCGAAGAACCAGACGAGCGTTGGCAGCGGGCCGTCGCCGGCCGGCCGGTGGATCCGCACCGGCAGCGGCCCGCCCGGGCCGGAAAGCTGCGTGTCGCGTACCTCTTCGACCGGCTCGACCGCGCCGGCGCCGGCGCGGATCGCGGCGAGGTCGGCGGCGCGGGCCTGCGCCAGGGTCTGGGTGTAGAGGGGCACGGTGCCGGCGGCCGCGCGGGCGGCCCGCCACGCGACCACCTCCGGGTCGAGCGTCATCGGGCCTCTCCCGTCGTCACGAAGAGCTTGTCGATGCCACGCAGGAAGAGGCTACCGCTGTAGGAGTAGGGCTGGGTGACCGCCAGGCCGGGGAAGCGGGCGAAGAGCCGGGGCAGGGCGAGCCGGCCCTCCAGCCTGGACACCGCCGAGCCGAGGCAGAAGTGCAGCCCGACCCCGAAGGCGAGCGACGGCGGGCCGGCGCGGTGCGGGTCGAAGCGGTCCGGGTCGGGGAAGCGGGCCGGGTCACGGTTGGCGGCGGCGATCAGCAGCAGCACGTTCTCGTCCCGCCCGACCGGCACGCCGCCCACGTCGGTGTCGTGTGGCGCGGCGCGGGCCAGGAAGTGCACCGGGCTCTCCATCCGCAGCACCTCGTCCACGCAGCCCCGGGCCAGCGCGTCGTCGCCGGGCAGCGCGGTGCGCCGCCCGCGTCCAGCACCTCGACCAGCCCGCTGATGAGGTCCTCACCGGGCTGCCGCCGCCGGTGGGCGAGCAGCTCGCGGTAGTAGCCGCGCAGCTCGTCGGCGGCCTGGTTGGCCCGGGCCAGCCGCTCCGGCAATTTGCCGGCCACGTCCATGTACTCGTCGATCCAGTCGACCCGCTGCCGGTACCAGGCCAGGTCCGCCTCGGGCAGGCCGATGAACTCGGCCATCACCAGCGCCGGGACCGGGTACGCGAAGTCGGCCACGAAGTCCACCTCGGCGCCGTCCGCGCCGGCCTCGGCCATCCGGTCCAGACGGTCGTCGACGATCCGGACGATCACCGGTTCCAGCGCGCCGAGCCGGCGCGGGGTGAACGTCTTGGCGAAGACCGCCCGCATCCGGGTGTGGTCCGGCGGGTTGACGAACATCATCGAGGTCAGAAAGGTGCGCAGGATCTCCTGGTCCTGCCAGCCGGGCGGGGCGCCCTTGTACCAGCCCGGGTCGCGCAGCACCCGGTCGACCAGGTCGTAGCCGCCGGCCACGGCGGTGATCGTGCTGTGCTCGGCCCGCTTCGGGACCGCGTTGATCGGCCCGTGCTCGTGCAGGGCCGCGTACCACGGGTACGGGTTCTGCCGGCCCTGCTCGCTGTACAGGCCGGTCAGGATCTCGTCGACGTCCACAGTTCCTCCCCAGGAAAGACGGTGGGGGCGGCGTGGTGCCGACGCCGCCCCCACCGGTGTCACAGACCGAGCAGTCGCAAGGGGACGGCGTCCGCCATCGCCTGCGCACCGGCGTCGTTCGGATGGATGTGGTCCCCGGCGTCGTACGCCGGCAGCAGCCGGCTCGGGTGCGTCGGGCCGCGCAGCACGGCGTCGAAGTCGATCAGCCCGTCGAACTCCGCCTGACCGGGGCCGCGCAGCCAGGTGTTGACCGCCTGCCGGGTGGCCTCCCCACGCCGGCCTGACCGGTCACCGGTAGCTGAGCTGCACCACGCCGTTGCCGAACCGCCGCTCGGTGACCAGGTCGAGGTCGAGGCGGGCGCCGGCCGGAAAGAGCGGCCGGCCGGCGCCGAGCACGACCGGGTTGACGTAGAGCCGCCACTCGTCGACCAGGCCGTGCCGGGCGAACGCGGCGGCCAGCTCGGCGCCGCCGAGGGCCATGTCGCCGCCCGGCTGCTCCTTGAGCGCCCGCACCTCCTCGGGGACGACCTCGCGCACCACGGTGGAGTTCCAGTCGGCGCGCTCCAGGGTGCGCGAGTAGACGAGCTTCGGCATGTCCCGCCAGATGCCGGCGAACTCCCGCACCGGCGCCGGGGCGGCCGGGTCCTGGTCGGCGGTGGGCCAGAACCCCGCCATCAGCTCGTAGTTGCGGCGCCCGTCGAGGAAGGCGGACATGCCCCGCAGGTCGTCGTTGAAGTGCCGGTGCAGCTCGTCGTCGACCCGGTGCCAGCTCAGGTCGCCGCCCGGCCCCTCGAAGTAGCCGTCGAGGGAGACCGACAACGCCACGATGATCCTGCGCATCCCACTCCGATCGGACCGGCGGACGGTGCCGCCAGTCTGCCAGGATCTTCCGTCGTGCAGGGGGACCGGCCACGGCGGAATGCCGCGCGGCCGCCCGCCGGGCGGGACGGGCGCCGGTGTCGGTGGGCCGGCGTAGGGTCGGTCCATGGCGACCTGGGACGACGTCCGGCGGATCGCGCTCGCCCTGCCGGAGACCACCGAGCGCGGTTCGCACGACGACCTGCCGGCCTGGCGGGTGCGCGACAAGCTCTTCGTCTGGGAGCGGCCGCTGCGCCGCGCCGACCTCGACGCGCTGGGCGACGCCGCGCCGGACGGCCCGATCCTCGGCGTCCGGGTGCCCGACCTGGGCGCCAAGGCGGCGCTGCTCGCCGACGACCCGGAGGTCTACTTCACCACGCCGCACTTCGAGGGCTACCCGGCGGTGCTGGTCCGGCTCGACCGGGTCGGGGTCGAGGAGCTGACCGAGCTGGTCACCGAGGCCTGGTATGCGCGCGCCCCGAAGCGGCTCGCCGCCGCCCACCGGGCGGAGGCCGGATGAGCGGGCCGCTGGCCGGGCTCGTCTTCGACATGGACGGCACGCTGATCGAGTCGCACGAGGTGGTGCCCGCGGCCTACCGCGCGGCGGTGCTGGCCGGCGGCGGGCCGGAGCGCAGCGACGCCGAGGTCATCGCGGGCTACTCGCTGGGCTCGCCGGCTGACCTGCTCACCCACCTGCTCGGGCGGCCGGCCACCGACGCCGACCTGGCCGCCTACCACGGCCACCTGGCCGCGCTCGCCGAGCGGGTCACCGTCTACCCCGGGGTCGCGGAGGTGCTCGCCGAGGTCGCCGCCCGGGTGCCGGTGGGCCTGTTCACCGGCGCGAGCCACCGCGCGGCCGAGATCCTGCTCGACCGGGTCGGCCTGCTCGGCCGCTTCCGGGTCGTCCTCGGCGGCGACCAGGTCGCCCGCCCCAAGCCGGCGCCGGACGGCGTCGAGCTGGCCTGCCGGCGGCTGGGCGTGGCACCGGGCCGCGCCGCGTACGTGGGTGACTCGCCGTTGGACCTGCGGGCCGCCCGGGACAGCGGCGCCGTGGCGGTGGCCGCGGCGTGGGGCCACCAGTACGACCCCACCGAGGCCGCCGACGTGAGCGCGGCCCGGCCCCGGGACCTGCTGGCGCTGCTCACCTGAACGGTGCCGAAGAGCTCGTCAGGTCCCGAGGGCCAGGCGCACGGCCTCCTCCGCGGTGACCGCGTGGACCGGCCCGGGGACCGGTTCGCCATGGGCGTCGACGACGCGCCAGCCGCCGAGCACCACCACGGGAATGCCGCCGCGCCGCAGCGCCAGCGCCACCTCGCTGAGCGTTCCCCAGGAGCCGCCGACCGCGATCACCGAATCCGCGCTCCACACCAGGATGGCGTTGCGGGCCTGGCCCATGTTGGTCACCACCGAGGCGGACAGCTCGATTGGGCCGGGGGCGGTGCCGTCGTCGGGGCGTACCCCGATGACCAGGCCGGCACGGTCGCGGACACCGGCGGCGACGGCGGCCATCACCCCGCCGCCCCCGCCGCAGAGCACGGTGACCCCGCGCTCGGCCAGGAGCTCCCCCACCCGCCGGGCCTGCGCCAGATCCTCCGGCCCCGCCTCCGCCGGCCCGCACACCGCCACCTGCACCCCGCCATTGTCCCGGTTCCGCGGCCGTCGACTTCATGATCGACGGATCCGGTACGGCTGGGTTAGCGTGCGGGGACGGGATCGACGGTTACCGAAGCGACGGATCCGTGGTGCCTGCGCCCGGGTGAGGCCGGCGAGCTGCTGCGGGGCCACCCGTGGCGGCGGTTCGTGGTGCTGGGCGACAGCGTGGCCGAGGGCATGTGCGAGCCGGTCGACGGCTACCCCGACCTCCAGTGGGCCGGCCGGATCGCCGCCGAGCTGCGGGCGGTCCGGCCCGAGCTGGCGTACCGGAACCTGGGGAAGCGCGGGCTGCGGGCGCACGAGGTGCGGGTGACCCAGCTGGCGGCGGCGCTGGAGTTCGCGCCGGATCTGGCGCTGGTGGTGTGCGGGGGCAACGACGCGTTCCGCCCCGGGTACGACCCGGAGGCCGTGGACGCCGAGTTGACGGCGCTGGTCACCGCGCTCCAGGGCGCCGGGGCGGACGTCATCACGGTCGGCATGTTCGACGTGTCGCACAGCCCGGCGGTGCCGGAGCCGCTGCGCGCGGGGCTGGGCGAGCGGATGCGGCGGCTCTCCGCCCACACCGGACGGCTGGCGGAACGCCTCGGCACGCTGCACGTGCACCTGACCGACCACCCGCTCGTCGCGGACTCGTCGCTGTACAGCAGCGACGGGCGGCACGGCAGCGCCCGCAGCGACGCCGTCGCCACCGCCGAGACCCTCCGCGTGCTCGGCACCCACCTGCGACCCACCGCCGGCCCGCCCGGTTGGCGTTGATCAAGAGGTTTGCGTCCGGGACTGGGCTCCGGATGACGCGAACTTCTCGATCAACCCGGCCGGTCGGTCGCCAGGAGGCCGGTCAGGAGGCTGCGCAGGGTGCGTTCGAAGAGGTCCTCGGCGGGCGGGGCGGACGGGGGCTCGGCGAACGCGGCCGCCAGGTGCGGGTACGCCGCCAGGTCGACGTGGTCGAAGGTGACCGTGCCGGCGGCCGCCGCGCTGCGGGCGAAGAGCGAGACCACGCCGGTGACCATGGCGATCGCCTCGAACTTCGCGGCCACCCCGGCCCGGACCGGTTGCAGCAGGCCCAGGCAGGCGTCGAAGTGGGCGAGGGTGTTCGGCCCGGGGACCATGCGCCGGGCGATCGCGTCGGGCAGCCACGGGTGGCGTTGGTAGAGCGCCAGTTGGCGGCGGGCCAGCAGGAGGAACTGGTCCTGCCAGGTCCCGTCGGCCGCCGGGTACGGCCGCAGCTCGCCCACGCACCGGTCGACCATCAGGTCCAGCAGGTCGTCCCGGGACGACAGGTGCCGGTAGAGCGAGCCGGCGGCCATCCCGAGCGCCCCGGCGACCGCGCGCATCGACACGGCACCCAGCCCGTCGGCGTCGGCCAGCGCGACGGCGGCGGCGACGATCTCGTCCCGGCTGTGCGTCGGAGCGGGGCCGCGGGCGCCGCGCTGCGGCCGGGTCCAGATCGACCGTCCGGCGGAGTCGTCGTCGGCCGGATTCCTCGGTGCGCCGCTCACCACACCACTGTAAACTGCTAACAGCGTTCGCGGTTTTGCGGGGGTCGGAGGGAGCAGTCATGCAGCGGATCACGGCACCGGACGGCGCGGGGATCGTCCTGCACTCGACGGGCAGCGGACCGGATCTCGTGGTGGTGCACGGGGGCGGGGTGACCATCCACGAATACCGCCGGCTCGCCGCGCGGCTCGCCGACCGGTTCACCGTGCACCTCTACAACCGGCGGGGCCGGGCGGACGCCCCACCGCGGCGCGAGCCGTACACGGTGGAGCAGGAGATCGAGGACCTCGGCGCGGTGCTCGCGCACACCGGCGCCCGCCGGGCCATCGGGCACAGCTACGGCGCGTTCGTCGTCCTGCGGGCCGCGCTCCGGCTGCCGCTGGACCGGATCGCGGTCTACGACGCCCCGCTCCGCCTGGCCGGGCACGGCCTGCCGACGGCGTTCCTCGATCCGGCCGAGGAGGCGATCCGGGCCGGGAACACCGCGCGGGCGCTGGCGATCGTGGGGGCGGGCGTCAACCCGCAGTCCCCGGCGTCGAAGCTGCCGCTCGGCGTGCGGACCGCGATCTGCCGGGCGTTCCTGCGCACCGAGGTCGGGCGGACCATGGGCAGCCTGGTGGGGATGACGCTCGCCGAGTCGCGGCAGATCCAGGCGTACGAGGGACCGGCCGAGGAGTACGCCGCGATCACCGCCGAGGCGCTGCTGATCAGTGGCGCCAAGGCCGCGCCCTACTTCACCGAGATCAACGACCGGCTCGCCGCCATTCTCCCCCGGGCGCGCACCCTGCGCGTCCCCGGCAGCCCCCACAACGGCATAGCCGTAGCACCCCCAAAACTCGTCGACCCCCTCACGGCCTTCTTCACCACCCCCACCGCGCCGGCCACCCAGAGTTGATCAACACGGCGGGGGCAGGGGGTCAGTCGGTCAGGAGGATGCCGGTCATGAGGACGCCTCTCGCCAGGTTGAGGACGCCCTCGCAGCCGGGGTAACCCACCCGGGCCAGGGTGCCGGAACCTGTTCTGCCGAACAGGTACGGGGCGAGGCTGTAGGGGACCTCGGCCGTGACCGTCTCCCCGGTCTCGATCTGCACGAAGTCCACGGCCACCCGGTCGGCCCCGTGGTAGCGCTGGAGGATGTTGCCGCCCGCGTCGATCGCGGCGCGGACGCCGTCCTCCCAGGCCACCGCGCTCATCTCCCGGCCGATCAGCACCCCGTGCCCGGCCGAGCCGCCGGCCGGCTTGGCGACCAGGTCGGCCTGTTCGGCCAGGGCCCGGTCGAGCTGGTCGGCGGTGAGCGCCACGGTGTGCGGGACGTAACGGCGGATCAGCGACCGGTCGGTCTCGGACAGCAGGTCCAGGTCGGCCCACAGCCAGGCGTAGTTCAGCTTGTTGCTGAGCAGCCAGGCCGCGGTGCTCACGAACATCGGCAGGGTGCCGGCCGCGAGGGCGCCGGCGACCGCGTCCAGGCCGGCGCTGTGGGTGCGCTGGCGCGGGCCTTCGCCGCCGCCGAGGGCAAGGACGTGCGCATCGGCGGCGGCGTCGCCACGGTCCGGGAGTTTCTCGACGCCGATCTCATCGACACGATGCACATCGCCGGTCGCGCCCGTGGAGCTGGGTCGGGGCGAAAGGTTGTGGGCGAGTCCCGACGAACTCCTCAACCGTTCCCATCTGGAGCGGATCCCCAGCCCGAGCGGAGTGGTGCACCACTTCTTCTGGCGACGGTGACCCGCCGGGCAACCGGCCTGACCACTAGTTCCCGGACGTCGGGGGCGGGGCGGCGCCGCGGAGCACCACCGCGCTGTTGAAGCCGTCGAAGCCGCGCGCCCCGACCAGGGCGATGCGGCTGCGCGGCGGGCGCGGCCGGCGCAGGAAGGTCAGCTCGCAGCCGGGCGCCGGCTGCTCGGGGCCGGCCGATGCGGGCAGCAGGTTGTGGTGGAAGGCGAGCAGGGCGGTGGCCGCGTCCAGCGCCGAACCGCCCTGGTGGGCCCGGCCGGTCAGCGGCTTCTGCGTGGTCACCGGCGGGGTCGCCGTGCCGAAGACCGCGCGCAGGGCGGCCGCCTCGGCCCGGTCGTACGCCGGCACGCCGAGCGCGTCCGGCCAGATGACGTCCACGTCGTGCGGGCGGACCGCCGCCCGGCCCAGGGCCAGCCGCAGCGCCCGGGCGTAGTGGGTCGGGTCGGGCCCGGCCTCGGCGTCGGTCGGGGCGGCGTCGTGGGTGGCCGCCCAGCCGGTGATCTCCCCGTAGATCCGGGCGCCCCGGGCCAGCGCGTGCCCCAACTCCTCCACCACGAAGACCGCGCCGCCCTCGGCGGGCACGTAGCCGGAGGCGCCCGCGTCGAACGGCCGGTACGCCCGCTCCGGGTCGGCCACGTCGCTGAGCAGCCCGGAGCGGAGCTGGCAGGCCAGCGCGTACGGGCTGAGCGGGCACTCGGTCGCCCCGGCCACCACCAGCGGGGTGCCGCGGCGGATGGTGCGCACCGCGTGGGCGAGGCTGTCCAGCCCGCCGGCCGACTCGGAGACGGTCACCCCGCAGGGCCCCTTGAGCTGGTGCCGGATGGAGAGCTGCCCGACGCTGGCCGCGTAGAACCAGGCGATCGACTGGTACGCCCCGACGGTCCGGGTCGGCCCGCCCCAGAGCCGTTGCAGCTCCCGCTGCCCGAACAGGTTGCCGCCCGAGGAGCTGGCCAGGGTCACCGCCCAGCGGTACGGGTCGGGGGCCTCCTCGGGCAGACCGGCGTCGGCCAGGGCCAACCCGGTGGCGGCGAAGCCGAGGTGCGTCCACCGGTCGGTCTGCACCCGCTGCCGGGCGTCGGTGAAGCCGACCGGGTCGAAGTCGGGCACCTCCCCGCCGATGCGGGTCGGATAGGTGGCCGGGTCGAACAGGGTGATCGGCCCGGTGTGCCGGGTGCCGGCGAGCACCGCCTGCCAGTGTGCCCCGGCGCCGACCCCGGTCGGGGCGACCACCCCGATGCCGGTCACCACGGCCCGGGCGGTCACGGGTGGACCGCCATCCGGCGGAAGATCATCGCGGACTGGAAGCCGCCGAAGCCGCTGCCCACCGAGAGCGCCACGTCCACCGGCACCTCCCGCGCCTCGTTCGGCACGTAGTCCAGGTCGCACTCCGGGTCCCGGGTGGCCCAGTTGGCGGTGGGCGGGACCACGCCGTACTCGATGGCCAGCGCGCAGGCGGCCATCTCGATCGAGCCGATCGCGCCGAGCGAGTGCCCGACCATCGACTTGATCGAGCTGACCGGCACCCGGTACGCCGCCGCGCCCAGCGCCCGCTTGAACGCGGCGGTCTCGTGCCGGTCGTTCTGCCGGGTGCCGGAGCCGTGCGCGCTGACGTACGACACCGCCGACGGGGCGAGCCGGGCCTGGCGCAGCGCGTCGGTGATCGCCACCGCCATCTCCGCCCCGTCGGGGCGCAGCCCGGTCATGTGGAAGCCGTTGCTGCGGCTGGCGTAGCCGGCCACCTCGCAGTAGACGTGCGCGCCCCGGCGGCGGGCGTGCTCGGCCTCCTCCAGCACCAGCACGGCCGCGCCCTCGGCCAGGACGAAGCCGTGCCGGTCGGCGTCGAACGGCCGGGAGGCGTGCTCCGGGTCGTCGTTGTCCGGACTGGTGGCCTGGATGGCGTCGAACGAGGCGACGGTGACCGGCGAGATCGGCGAGTCGGCGGCCCCGGCCAGCACGATGTCCGCCTCCCCGTCGGCGACGAGCTGGTGAGCGTAGCCGATGGCGTCGATGCCGGAGGTGCAGCCGGTGGAGATCACCTGCGCCGGGCCGTGCAGGCCGTGCCGGCAGGCCACGTCGGCGGCCAGGCTGCTGGGGATCAGCGCCTGGTACAGGTACGGCCCGCCGAGGCTGTGGTCGACCAGCCAGTGCCGGCCGGAGTCGCTGACCCGGACGTATTCCTGCTCCAGCGCCATGGTGCCGCCGACCGCGGTGCCGAGCACCACGCCGGCCCGTTCCCGGTCGGTGTCGGAGAGGGTCAGGCCGCTGTCGGCGAGCGCCTCGGCGGAGCAGGCGAGGGCGAACTGCACGTACCGGTCGGCGCGCTGCCGCTCGGCGAGGGTGATGCCGGCGGCGTCCGGGTCGAAGTCGCACTCGGCGGCGATCTGGGAGCGGAACGGCGACGGGTCGAAGAAGCTGATCCGTCGGGTGGCGGTCCGCCCCTCGGTGATGGTCTTCCAGAACCGGTCCCGGGTGGCGCCGCCGGGTGCGACGACGCCGACGCCGGTGACCACGGTGCGCCGGCCGGTCACGACGGTTCCCGGGGTGGTGGTGCGCCCTCGGTGTCGACGTGGCCGAGTTCCGGGCGCGGGGCGAGCGGTCCGAGGTGGAAGACCACCTCGGCGGGCTCGTCGCCGGTGTTGCGCAGCCGGTGCCGCACGTCCCTGGCCACGAAGAGCGCCTCCCCGGCGGCGAGCGGCACCGGCCGGTCGTCCAGGTCGACGGTGATGGCGCCGCGAGCGACGTAGAGGAACTCCTCGCTGTAGGGGTGGTAGTGCTCGGCGATCCGCTCCCCCGGCGCCAGCGTGGCGACCCCCAGGAAGCCCGAGGTGCTGCCGACGGTCTTCGGGCCGAGCAGCACCCGCAGCTCGCCGCCGCGCCGCCGGTCGGCGGTGACGTCGTGGACGGAGACCCGGGCCGTGGTGGTGTCGGTCATCGCGCGCCTCCCGCGTGCGTCCGCTCGATCCGCTCCTTGATGACGGCGAGCTGGACCTTGCTGTTGGTGTTGATCCGCTCGGTCATGCCGGCGTTGTCGACCGGCGCCGTGGGCTTCATGGCGAAGTCCTGCACCCAGGTCATCCGGGTGCCGCCGGGGATCTCGTCGTAGCGCCAGTGGATGCGCATGTACTCGAACGGGCCGGTCTCCACCCGCCGGGCGTGCACCTCGCGGGTGGCCGGGTCGGCGGTGCGCTCGCTGACCCAGCTCCACGACGTGCCGTTCTCGTCGGGGTGCATGGTGAGCCGGAACCGGACCGTGTCGCCCTCCCGGTGCAGGATCTCGACCACCGCGTACTCGGTGAACAGCTCGGTCCAGCGGGCGACGTCGTTGGTGATCGCCCAGACCAGCGGCAGCGGCGCGGCGATGTCGACGGCGTTCTCGGTGTGCCCGGGCGGCGGGTCGGTCCGGCGGGCCACCAGGTCGGCGACGCCGGCGATGCTGAGCTGCCCGGCCTGCTCCGGGATCTTGACCTGCCACCGGTCGGCCACGACCGCGGAGAGTTCGAGCAGCGCCAGCGAGTCCATGCCCAGCTCCTCGAGGCTGGCGGCCGGGGTGCGGGCGGCGGCGTCGGCGTCCAGGCCGCAGTGGGTCACCAGGATGTCGGTGATCTCGTTGGCGAGCGGTCGGTCGGGAGCGACGGTCATCGGTTCCTCCAGGCGTTCGGGCCGGCGGCGGGCACGGCGGTGACGGGGGTACGGCCGGCCGGGTCGGCGTCGGCTCGGGTGTCGGGCGCGGGGGCGGGCACGGCCGGTCCGGCCCGGTCGGCGACCGGCGCGGCGTCGGCGACCGGCGCGGCATCGGCGACCGGCGCGCAGTCGGCGGCGGGTACGGCGACGGCGGCGGCCGGATTGAGCAGGCGGTCGACCAGGGCGGTGCTGTGCCGTCCGGCGCGGAAGGCGGCGTCGCGCAGCACCCGCCGGGCGAAGGGGATGGTGGTGCGCACCCCCGGGCCGGCCACCTCGAACTCGCCGAGCGCCCGGTCGAGCCGGTCCAGCGCGCCGTCCCGATCCGGCGCCCAGACCGCCACCTTGGCCAGCAGCGAGTCGTAGTGCGGGCTGACCAGGTAGCCCACGTGGCCGTGGGTGTCCACCCGGGTGAACGGGCCGCCGGGCGGCCGGAACCGGTCCAGCCGGCCGGGGGCGGGGGCGAAGTCGCGGTCCGGGTCCTCGACGTTGACCCGGCACTCGACCGCCACCCCGTGCGGCCGGACGTCCTCCTGTCGCCAGCGCAGCGGCGTGCCGGCAGCCACGTGCAGCTGCTCGTGGACCAGGTCGATGCCGGTGACCATCTCGGTCACCGGGTGCTCCACCTGGATCCGGCAGTTGATCTCCAGGAAGTGGCAGCGCTCCGCGTCGTCCACCAGGAACTCGACGGTGCCGGCGCCGGTGAAGCCGACCGCGAGGGCGCCGCGCAACGCGGTCTCCGCGAGGGTGTCCAGGGTGGCCGGTCGCAGCGCCGGAGCGGGGGCCTCCTCGATGAGCTTCTGGTGCCGGCGCTGCACCGAGCAGTCCCGGGTGCCCAGGTGGATCCCGTTGCCGTGGCCGTCGCAGAGCACCTGCACCTCGACGTGCCGGGCGTCCGCCAGGTACCGCTCGACGTACACCCGGTCGTCGCCGAAGGCGACCTGGGCCGCGGCGCGGGTGCGGGCGTACGCGCGGGGCAGCTCGGACGCGCAACGGACCACGGTCATCCCGCGCCCGCCGCCGCCGGCGGCCGCCTTCACGATCACCGGGTAGCCGACCTCGGCGGCCACGTCGAGCGCGTCGGCGGCGGTCGGCAGGGTCCGCACGCTGCCCGGCGGCAGCGGCAGGCCGGCCCGGCTCATCAGCGCCCGCGCCGTGGACTTGTCGGCGAGGGCGGCCATCACCTGCGGCGGCGGGCCGACGAAGGTGAGCCCGTTCTGCGCGCAGATCTCGGCAAAGTCGGCGTCCTCGGAGAGGAAGCCGTACCCGGGGTGCACGGCCTGGGCGCCGGTCTGCCGGGCCGCCTCGACGATCGCGGCGGCGTTCAGGTAGCTCTGCCGGCTGGCCGCCGGTCCGATCTGGACGGTCTCGTCGGCCAGCCGCACCGGCAGCGAGTCGACGTCGGCGCTGGAGTGCACCACCACGGTCCGGACGCCCAGTTCCCGGCAGGCGCGCAGCACGCGCAGCGCGATCTCGCCGCGGTTGGCGATCAGCAGCTTGTCGAACATCAGCCGTCCCGTCCCGTGAGCGGTTCCAGGGCGATGAGCGGCTGGTCGTACTCGACGGGCTTGCCGTCCTCCACCAGCACCTCGACCACCCGTCCGGCCTGGCCGGCGGTCACCTCGTTCATCAACTTCATCGCCTCGACGATGCCGACCACCTGGCCGGGCCGGACCACGTCGCCGACCGCCACGAACGGGGCGGCGCCGGGCTCGGGGGCCCGGTAGAAGGTGCCCACCACGGGCGCCCGGACCGCCGGTCGGTCCGTCGCGGGGACCGCCTCGACCTGCGGTTCGGTGACCTGGTCCGGCTCGGTGCGCGGCGCGGGCACCGGCCGGGCCGGCCCGTGCCACTCCACCTCCAGCACCGTCTCGCCGCTGCGCAGCCGTACCCGGCGCACCGGACCGGCCAGCTCGGCGACCAGCTTGCGGGCGTGGCGGCTCAACCCGTCCAGCACCTCCTCGGGTCCGCCGTCGGCGCTCATCGCGCCACCCCCCCTCGGGCAAGGCTGCGGGTGCTCTCGCCCGGCGGGTTCAGGTCGGTCGTGCGGGCCGCGCCGAAGCGGCGGAACCGCTGCCGGCGGCGGCGGACCAGGGTGGCCGGCGGCACGGCGAGCAGCGGGGCGAGGTTCGCCGCCACGGCCCGGCCCAGCAGCTCGGCCGCGCCGGCCGGGTCGGCGTGGGCGGCGGGCCGCGGCTCGGGCACCACCTCGTCGACCACCCCGAGCCGGGACAGGTCGGCGGCGGTGAGCCGGAGCGCCCGGGCGGCCTGCGGGGCGGCCGAGCTGTCCGGCCAGAGGATCGCGGCGCAGCCCTCCGGGCTGATCACCGAGTAGACGGCGTGCTCCAGCATCAGCACCCGGTCGGCGACCGCGAGGGCGAGCGCGCCGCCGCTGCCGCCCTCGCCGGTGACCACCGCGACGACCGGCGTGGGCAGCATGCTCAGCGCGAGGATGTTCTCCGCGATCGCGGCGGCCTGGCCCTGCTGCTCGGCGGCCACGCCCGGGTCGGCGCCCGGGGTGTCCACCAGGGTCACCACCGGCAGGCGGAGCCGGGCCGCGAGCCGCATCAGCCGCAGCGCCTTGCGGTGCCCGGCCGGGCTGGCCATGCCGAAGTTGCGGGCCACCAGCTCGGCGGTGGTGTGTCCCTTCTGGTGGCCGATCACCATGACCGGCCGGCCGGCCAGCCGGGCCACCCCGCCGACGACCGCCGGGCAGTCGGCGCCGAGCCGGTCGCCGTGCAGCTCCACGAAGCCGTCGAAGGCGGTCTCCAGGTAGTCCAGTGTGGTGGGCCGGCCGGGATGCCGGGCCGTGCGCACCGTCTCCCAGGCGTCCCGGGCCGGGCCGGGCGCGGCGGATGCGCATCGAGGCGACCACGTACGGGCTGTCGGTGATCTCGACGCCGAACATGGGGCTCTCCGCCT
>NZ_JBEXLR010000070.1:0-32879 GCF_040610095.1 Micromonospora sp. NPDC004540 | reverse complement strand
CGGCGGCGGACCCGGGTGGCCCGGCGCGCCCGCGGCCGCCCCGACCTGTTCCGCCCGCCGACGCGCACGCCCCGCCCGACCTGACCGCCCCGGCTGCCGGTCGCGGCGACCGGAGCCACGAGCCGCGAACTGGCCCCTCCCACGACCGCGCCCGCTGGCTAGCGTCGGCCCATGAGCATCGATCCCGCGGAGCTGACCCGGCGGTTCGCCGCACTGACCACCGCCCACGTCGCCGACGCCTGCCTGCGGGCCGCCGTCCCGGTGCGCTGCGCCCCGGCCGGCGTACGTCCGGTGCTGGCCGGCGGGCCGCTGGCCGGCCGGGTGCTGCCGGCCCGGCACGCCGGCAGCGTCGACATCTTCCTGGAGGCGATCGACCGGGCCGCCCCCGGCGACGTGCTGGTGGTGGACAACGACGGGCGCGCCGACGAGGCTTGCGTCGGCGACCTCGTGGTGCTGGAGGCGCAGGCCGCCGGCCTGGCCGGCCTCGTGGTCTGGGGCCTGCACCGGGACACCGGCGACATCCGGGCCGTCGGGCTGCCGGTGTTCAGCCTGGGCGCCACGCCCACCGGGCCGCAGCGGCTGGACCCGCGGCCGGCCGAGGCGCTGGCGTCGGCGCGGGTGGGACAGTGGACGATCGACCCCGGCGACGTGGCCCTGGGCGACGAGGACGGCGTCCTCTTCGTGCCGGCCGGCCGGGTCGGCGAGCTGCTGGACCTGGCCGAGTCCATCCGGGACACCGAGCGGCGGCAGGCCGACCGGATCCGGGCCGGCGAGCCGCTGCGGGCGCAGGTCGGGTTCGGGGCCTACCTGGCGGGCCGGGCGGAGAACCCGGCGCTGACCTTCCGGGAACACCTGCGCGCGGTGGGCGGCGCGATCGAGGAGTGAGGCCGGCCGGCGCTCAGGCGCCACGGCCGAACAGGGCCAGGCGCACCCGGTTGGGGCTGTCGGTCTTGGTCATGAGGCTGGTGATGTGGGTCTTCACCGTGGTGACGCCGATGTGCAGCCGGTCGGCGATCTCGGTGTTGGACAGTCCCTCGGCCACCAGGTTCAGCACGTCCCGCTCGCGCGTGGTGAGGCCGGGCAGCGGTCGCGGCGTCTCGGCGCGCGCGTGCACGGCCCGCTGGACCAGCCGCCGCAGCACCTCCGGGCTGAACGGGCTGTCCCCGGCGGCCGCCCGGCGTACGCCGTCGAGCAGGTCGGCGGGGGGCGCGTCCTTGAGCAGGAACCCGCAGGCGCCGGCGGTCAGCGCCGGGTAGAGGTGGTCGTCGTCGCCGAACGTGGTGAGCACCAGCACCCGGGTGGCGGGGCGGTCGGCGAGGATCCGGCTGGTCGCGGTGATCCCGTCGACGCCGGGCATCCGCAGGTCCATGACGACCACGTCGGGCAGCAGCCGCGCGGCGAGGGCGATCGCCTTGCGGCCGTTGTCGGCCTCGCCGACCACCTCCAGGTCGGGCTGGGCGTCGCAGAGCATGCGCAGGCCGGCGCGGATGAGGTGCTGGTCGTCGACGAGCAGGACGCGGATCATGCCGGCTCCGCCGCGTGCGGGCCGGCCGGGCGCGGGCGGGGCGCCGTCGGCTCGGGCGGGCCGGTGGGGGCGGCGGGCGGTCCGTCGGGCGCGCCGCCTCCGGCCGGCAGGACGGTGCGGACCCGCCAGCCGGCGCCGGTCGGACCGGCCTCCAGCCGCCCGCCGAGCACCTCGACCCGCTCCCGCATCCCGGTGAGGCCGTGGCCGCCGCCGGCCGGCACCGCCGCTGGCACCGACCCCCGCCCGTCGTCCGACACCTCCCAGCGCACGGACCCGTCGACCACCGACACGGCCAGCCGGGCCCGGGCCGCGGTGCCGGCGTGCTTGGCCACGTTGGTCAGCGCCTCCTGGGTCAGCCGCAGGACCGCCTGGCCGCGCACCGCATCCAGCGAACCGATCCCCGGGTCGACGTCGGCCTCCACGGTGATCCCGGCCTGCCGGGCCCGGTCCACCGCCGCGTCCAGCGCCGCCGGGAGCGCCGACGGCTCGATCGCGGTCAGCGCGGCGTCGCCGCGTACGCCGTCGGGGTCGCGCAGCACCGCGACCAGGTGGCGCAGGTCGTTCAGGGCCGCCGTGCCGGTGCCGTGCACGTCGTCGAAGACCTCGCTCACCCGTGGGTCCAGGTCCGGCAGCACGTGCCGGGCCACCCCGACCCGCAGCACCATGGACGCCACGTGGTGCGCCACCACGTCGTGCAGCTCGCGGGCGATGGCGCTGCGCTCGTCGGCGCGGGCCGCGCGGCTCTCCGACTCCCGCCGCTGCTGCTCCGCCGCGG
Organism: Micromonospora sp. NPDC004540; assembly: GCF_040610095.1. Taxonomy (NCBI): domain Bacteria; kingdom Bacillati; phylum Actinomycetota; class Actinomycetes; order Micromonosporales; family Micromonosporaceae; genus Micromonospora; species Micromonospora sp. NPDC004540. The sequence goes on along the minus strand of NZ_JBEXLR010000070.1, from coordinate 30,579 downwards.
CGCGCTCCTCGGCCTGCCGGGCCAGCTCCCGGGTGGTCCGGATGACCAGGCCGAGCAGGAGCGGCAGGCCGACCTCGACGGTCAGCCCGAAGACGCCGGAGAGCAGGCGCCGCACCGGGTCGCCGATCGAGTCGGTCAGGTCGACGGCTACCAGCAGCCCGGCGGCCAGCCAGATGGTCCGGGGCCGCCCGGCCCACATGGTCAGCTCCAGCAACGCCCAACTGGCCCCGACCTGGTTGATCGTCGTGTCGTCGACCAGCGGGAAGGCGGCGGCCAGCAGGGCGGCCTGCGCCACCAGGTTCACCAGCGGCCGGCGGTGGCACAGCAGCGCCACCGCGAACGCGACCAGGGCGAGCGCCCACTGCGTGGTTGTCGGCGCGTGGTGGCCCTGGGCGCCGAAGACCAGGTAGCCGAGACCGCTGAGGTCCAGCAGCAGCATCCGCGCGAGCGTGTCCCGCGCGTCGAACAGGCGCCCCACCCAGCCCACGACGCCAGCCTAGGCGGTGCGGCCGGGAGCCGGGGGGACCGCCGGCCGGGCCCACCCGGTTCGCAGTCCGAGGTGGACGGCGAGACCGAGCGGGCCGAGCAGGATGGTCAGCACCAGCACCGGCGCCAGGAGCAGCGCCGGCATGTCCCGCTCCCGGCTGTCCTGCCAGATCCACCGGCCGACGAACAGGTCGAACCCGATCATGTGGGCCCAGGCCGCCGCCGCGCCGTCCGCGCTGCCCAGCAGGTCGCGGACGCCGTCCAGGGTCGGCGCGGTGACCACCGGCAGCACCCGGCCGAGCGCGGGGAGGACCAGGACCGCGTAGATCAGCAGGACCGGCAGCACGATCAGCGGCGAGCCGACGATCCGGGCCGTCCACGACCAGCGGGGCGCCAGGATCATCAGCGCCCAGAACGGCGCGGCGACCGCGAACGTCAGGGCGAACAGCGTGCCGGTCATGCGACCAGCACCACGGCCGCCCGCCGCTGCCGGCGGGCCAGCACCGTACCGGCGGCGGTGGCCGTCGCCACCACCAGGGCCGCCGCGACGGCCAGGGTCAGCGCGTCCGGGCGCAGCAGCGGCTGCCCGCGCAGCGCCTGCCAGGTGAGCAGCAGCGTGGCCGCGCCGTACGCGGCGCCGGCGACGAGCAGCAGCCGGGCCCGGGTCCGCTCGTCCAGCCGGTTGCCGACGAAGCGGTTGAGCAGGATCGCCAGCACCGGCAGCGCCTGGAGGGCGTGCAGCCCGACGAAGTGCCCGATGCGCAGGTCGCCGCCGGTGGTGCTCCAGCCGACCAGGGGCAGCCCCGGCCCGCCGTCCGGCACGCCGACGCTGTGCGCCCCGCTGATCCCCTCGGGCGCCGACTCGGGGGTGCTGGTCACCATCGGGACGGCGACCAGCATGCCGAGCAGGGACAGGCCGAGGCCCAGCCGGACGGCGTAGGCGGCGACCCGGTCCGCCGCCGGTCGCCGCAGCGCCACGATCCCGATGACCACCTGGGCGACGAAGAGCACCATGATCGCCGCGCCCATCGCCGAGAACAGGGCGCCGTTCAGCGGGCTGGTGCCGTTGTAGTGGCTCGTGGTGCCGCGCAGCACCTGGGTGACGATGATCGCCATCTCCACCACCGACGCGGCGACGATCACCGTGGCGGCCCACTCGGCGAGCCGGCTGCGGCGCGGCAGCAGGGTGAGCATCCAGGCGAGGGTGGTGCCGTAGAGCACGAACGAGACGGCGAACTTCAGCGGCTTGAGCCAGATCGGCGCGCCGGTGAGCACCCGCGGGTCGGCCAGGACGCCGACGGCCGCGACGACGGTGAGCGCCGCCATCGCCGCGACGAAGAACAGCAGGGGGCGGTGCCAGCGCGCCGCCCGGTTCAGCACGGTAGTCATGCCTGTAGATGCTGGTGGCCCGGCTGCCCGGTCGCGCCCGACCTGGAGCCCCGATGCCGGCCGCAGGTCCGGGACGCGCCTCCTACCCAGGGAGGAGACCGTGCGGCCGCGCGCTCATTGCCGGTCGGCCGCCAGGTGCTGGACCAGCTGGACCGGGTTGCCGTCCGGGTCGGCGGTCCAGGCGATGAGCAGCCGGTCCAGCCAGACGTGCGGGGCGGCGAGCGCGGGCGCGCCCGCGGCGGTCAGCGTCGCGTACGCGGCCGCGGTGTTGTCGGTCCAGAGCACCACGGCGGCGCGCTGCCCGCTCGGCACCGGGTCGAGCCCGTGGTCGTCCCGGGTGGACGCCACCGAGGCGATGCCGATCCGGTAGCCGTCGAGCGTCAGGTCGACGTGGATCGGCGGGCCCTCGGCGGGCACCCGGAAGGTCTCGGTGAAGCCCAGCCCGGCGTAGAAGGCGGCGGCCCGGGGCACGTCCTCGCTGAAGAGGATCACCTGCGGGGTGCGGAACATCGACACCGGGCGACCGTACCCCTCAGTCGGGCAGCATGGGCATCTCGAGGCCGGGGTCGCGGCCGAGCAGCACCCCGCGGGTCAGCGCCCGCGACCCGAACCGGTCCCGCACCGCGTCCACGGCGGCGTCCAGCGCCGGCCCGGGGTCGCGGGTGAACGGCAGGGTGAGCTGCACGTGCCCGTCGTCCAGGTTGCCGACGGCGACCCCGATCAGCGTGACGCCCCGGGTCTCGATCTCCGGCAGCGCGGCGCGCAGCAGCGACCGGGCGGCGGCCCGCAACGGCCCGGTCTGCGCGGTCGGCTTGTCCAGGGTGTGCGCGCGGGTGGCCCGGGTGTAGTCGGCGAAGCGCAGCCGCAGGGTCACGGTGCGGCCGGTGCGCCGGGCCGCCCGCATCCGCCCGGTCACGCGGTCGACCAGCCCGGCCAGCACGGCGTCCAACTCGGCCGGGGAGTGCGGCGCGCGGCCCAGCGCGTGCTGGGCGCCCATCGAGGAGCGCCGCCGCCCTACCTGCACGGCCCGCGGGTCGCGGTTGTGGGCGAGGGCGTGCAGGTGCCGGCCGGCGCCCGCGCCGAGCAGCGACACCAGGGTGGGCTCGTCGAGCCGGGCCACCTGCCCGACGGTCCGGATGCCCCGCTCGCGCAGCTTCGCGGCGGTGATCGGGCCCACGCCCCAGAGCCGCTCCACCGGCAGCGGGTGCAGGAAGGCCAGCTCGCCCTCCGGCGCGACGACCAGCAGCCCGTCCGGCTTGGCCACCCCGCTGGCCACCTTGGCGAGGAACTTGGTCCGGGCCACCCCGACGGTGATCGGCAGGCCGACCTGCCGGCGTACCTCCCGGCGCAGCTCCGCCGCGATGTCGGCGGGCGGGCCGACCAGCCGGCGCAGCCCGCCGACGTCGAGGAACGCCTCGTCGATGCTGAGCCCCTCGACCAGCGGGGTGGTCCGCCGGAAGATCTCGAACACCGCCCGGCTGGCCGCCGTGTAGGCCGCCATCCGGGGCGGCACCACGACGGCGTCCGGGCAGAGCCGCCGGGCCTGCCGGCCGCCCATGGCGCTGCACACGCCGCGGGCCTTCGCCTCGTAGCTGGCGGCGAGGACCACGCCGCCGCCGACGATCACCGGCCGGCCCCGCAGCCGGGGGTCGTCGCGCTGCTCGACCGAGGCGTAGAACGCGTCCAGGTCGGCGTGCAGGATGGTGGCCTCGCTCGACACGACCACATGTTCGCACAGATGTTCGAATGTCGGGCCGGTCAGGGCATGCTGATCGCGAGTTTGCCCAGGGCGCCGGTGAACTCCGCCAGGGCCCGGGGCACCTCGGCCAGCTCGTAGCGGCGGTCGACCGGCACCCGGACGCGGCCGGCCAGCACGTCGTCGGCGAGCCGGTCCAGCGTCTTCCGCTCGGGCCTGCCGAAGATCGAGACGGCCGCCGGGTGCTGGTCCGGGCCGAAGCCGATGGTGGAGGCCAGCCGCCCGTCGGCGGCGAGCAGCCCGGCCAGCGACGCGCCGTCACCGGCGAGGTGCACCACCGCCGAGACGCCGTCCGGGGCGAGCGCGCGTACCTGCCCGGTCAGGTCGCCGGTGTAGTCGACCACCTCGGCGGCGCCCAGGTCCCGGACGAAGTCGGTGGCGGGGCCGGGGCGGGCGGTGGCGACGACCCGGGCGCCGGCCAGCCGGGCGTACTGCACGGCCAACGCGCCGACGCCGCCGGTCGCCCCGGCCACCAGCACCGTGTCGTCCGGCCGGACGGCCAGCGCGTCGAGCGAGTCGAGGGCGGTGGCGCCGGCCAGCCCGAGCACGCCCGCCGTGGCGAGCTCGACGCCGTCGGGTACGCGGGTGACGCCGTCGGCGCCGCCCACGGTCACGTACTCGGCCCACGTGCCGTCGCCCAGGTGGGGGCGCATGAGCACCCCGAACACCGGGTCGCCGACGCGGAACGGGCTGGTGTCGCCGATCGCCTCGACCTCGCCGGCGAAGTCCTTGCCGAGCACGACCGGGTACCGGTAGTCCATCGCCCCCCGCATGGCCCCGTCCGCCGCCTTCCGGTCGAAGGCGTTGATCGAGGACGCCCGCACCCGGACCAGCACCTCGTCCGGGCCGGGACTGGGCCGGGCCAGGTCGTCCCGGGCGGCCGGCGCCGCCCCGTCCCGGTCGAGAGTGATCGCCCGCATCCGCTCGTCCCTTCTCCCGCGCCCGGCGGCGCCCCGTCGGCCGCCCCGGCCGGGGCGGGGTTCCCGACGGGGGACCGGCTACACCCGGATCGGTTCCGGCGCCGCGGGGATCAGGCGCCGCGGGCGCGCGGCCGGCGGGACAGCGAACTCGGCGCGTTCACGCCCGCCCCGTCACTCACGCTCACGCCCAGCCGCTCGATTTGGCGCGGGTGCCGGCCGGGATGGCCCGCCAGTCGATCAGGCCGAACACCGCCGCGACCAGGCCGCCGATCACGCCGGCGGCGATGGTGTACGTGGCGGAGATCTGGAAGCCTGTCCGGTCGGTGACCAGGTAGAGGATGTCGAAGATCACCGAGGTGGCGAGCAGTCCGAGCGGGAACACGATCAAGATGGGTGGATTCCGTGCCCCATCGCCTTCGCGCGACTCTCCATACCGGTCCTTCCTTCTCGGCCCCCAGGCGCGGCCGGTTTCCCCGCCCGCTGCCGGCTACACCTCCCGCCGCGCGAGGGCGATCGCCTGCCGGGGCGGGCGGCGGAGCACCGTGAGCCGGTCGCCCCGCACCCGCACCGACGTACGCCCGCCGCGCTGGCGCCGCACCGTCAGGTCCACCGTCGCGCCGCCCACCCGCACCCCCTCCAGCCGCAGGTCGGGCAGCCACTCGGGCAGGTGCGGGTCGATCAGCACCGCGCGCAGCGGCGCGGCCGGGCGCAGCGCCAGCAGGGCCTGGACCAGGGCGACCACCGCGCTGGCCGACCCAGGCCTGCGGAGAGCACGAATTCGGGTAGACGCCCGGATGCGGGTGGGCCGGGTCGCGGGGCAGGCCGCTGAGCACCTCCGGCAGCCGGTGTTCCGCGAACAGCGCCGCGGCGTCGAACATGCCCCCGGCCAGCCGGTGCAGGTGCGGCCAGCAGCCGTACCGGGCCAGTCCCAGGCCGATGGTGCCCGCCTCCACCGGCCAGACGCTGCCCCGGTGGTAGCTGAACGGGTTGTAGGCCGGGTGCTCTGCCGACAGGGTCCGCACCCCCCACCCGCTGAACATGTCGGGGGCGAGCAGCCGGTCGGCCACCTTCTCGGCCACCCGGGCGGGCACGATGCCCGTGGCGAGCAGGTGACCGTCGTTCGAGTTGGTCGACCGGACCGGCCGCCCGTCCGGCCCCAGCGCCATCGCGTAGCAGCCCCGGTCGGGCAGCCAGTACGCCCGGTGGAACCGCCGGCGCAGCGCCCGGGCCCGGGCCAGCAGGGCGGCGCCCCGGGCCGGGTGCCCGGTCACGGTGAACACCGCGGCGGCGTGCCGCAGGGCGGCGTACCAGTAGCCCTGCAGCTCGCTGCTGGCGATCGGGTTCGGCACCACCTCGCCCCGCTCGTCGACGATCGCGGTGTCCGAGTCCTTCCAGCCCTGGTTCTTCAGCCCGCCCGGGGAGCGGCAGTGGTAGTCGAGGAAGCCGTCGCCGTCGGGGTCGCCGTACCGCTCGATCCACTCCAGCGCCCGGCTCGCCGTGGGCAGCAGCTCCCGCACCGTGTCCAGGTCGGCGGTCCAGGCCAGGTACTGGCCGAGGAAGACCAGGAAGTCCGGCGCCGTGGACCAGTCGCCGTAGTAGGCCGTGAAGGGGTTCAGCCCGAGCAGGGAGACCGGCCCCTGCCGGGCCTCGTGCAGCGGCTTGCCGGGTTCCTCGTCCCGCCAGTCGTCCAGCCGCCGCCCCAGGTGCCCGGCGTTGAGCCGGAGGCTGTCGGCCAGCATGGTGGGGCCGGCCAGCAGCGCCTGCCAGGAGGCGGTCATCGTGTCCCGGCCGAAGATCTCCTGGTAGATGGGGAGGCCGGCGATCGGCGCCGTCGGGCCGGCCGGCTCGCCGAGCGGCAGCACGGCCAGGTCGCGTACGGCGCACCGCCAGGCCGCCGTGACGTCGAAGTTGCTGCTGCTCAGCCGGGCCAGTTCGGCGTCGAGTCGGGCCCGGGCCCGGCCGGCCGGGTCGTCGGGCTCGGCGAAGGCGGCCGGGGGCGCGGGCAGCCGGGTCCCGTCGAAGACCGGCTCCACGAGCAGGTCCACGGCGACGCTGCCGCCCGCCGGCACCGCCAGGTCGACGGTGAACCCGCCGTCGGCGTACGCCACCGGGGCGGAGGCGCGCAGCCGGACCGCCACCGCGCGGTCCAGGCCCTCGTGCCGGTAGCCGAGCAGCAGCTCGGCCGCGGCCGGATCCCACCCGGTGCGCACCTCGCCGACCTGGAGCCGGTGGCCCGCCTCGGCCTCGCTGGTGTCGGCGAAGTCCGCCTCGACCGCCACCCGCAGCCGGAACCGCAACGGCCGCGTGGCGTAGCTGACCACGGTGAACCGGGTGCGCAGCCCGCGGCCGACGAACCGCTCCACGGTCAGGTACGCGGCCCGCGACGGCAGCTCCTCGCCGTCGCGCAACTCGGCGTAGGAGAGCTGGGCGTGCCCGCCCACGTTGGCGGTGGCGAACGGCACCGGCTCGCGGCCGTCCACGGTGATCCGCTCCCGGCTGAGCACCCGGGTGTTGCGGGCGAAGAAGCCCTGCGGGTCCGTCCCGGCGATCCGGCCGCGGACGTCGGTGACCAGGGTGCTCCACCCGCTCGCGACGTAGAGCAGGTCGGGTCGGACGCGCAGGTTGCGGACCCCGGTCATCCGCCCGCCGTTACCCCTTCGCGCCCCCACTACACGCCGGTCAGGGCGCGGTGCGGGCCCGGTCCCGGACGAGCAGCTCGACGACCACCGCGATGGCCACCGCCTCCACGGCCAGCAGGGTGAGCAGGATCAGCAGCTGGGTGGCCCCGGCGCGGACCGGCCCGGCCCCGCCGAGCAGCACCCCGACGAACGCGCCGGGCAGGGTGACCAGCCCGACCGTGCGGGTCTGGTCCAGCGCCGGGACGAGGGCCTGCCCGGCGGCCGGACGGCAGACCTCCAGCGCGGCGTCGCGGGGGAGCAGCCCCAGGGCCAGCCCGGCCTCGTACTCGCCGTGCCGGGTGCGCAGCTCGTCGAGGGTGCGCCGGCCGGCCAGGCTGGTCGCGGTCATCGCCCCGCCGATGAGGATGCCGGCCGTCGGCAGCACCACCAGCGGGGTCGCCGGCAGGGCCCGGCTCGCCAGCAGCACGGCCAGGCTGGGCGCCACCCCGGCCGCGATGGCCAGCGGGGCGACCCGGGCCGCCGCCTCCGCCCCGATCCGGCGGCGCGCGGTGACCGCGGCGACGACGTACATGAGCAGCACGAACGCGGCGGTGCTCCACCAGGCGCCGAGCACCGCGACGATGACCAGCGAGACGGCGCCGAGCTGGACGGTGGCCCGGGCCGCCGCGGTGAGCACGGTCCGGGCCCGGCCGAGTCCGGTGAGCCGGAGCACGGCGGCGCCGGCCAGGGTGAGCGCGGTGAGCGCGACGACCAGCGCCGGGCCGATCGGTACCGTGCCGCCGCTCACCCGATGATCTTAGGCCGGTGGGCCGGCCGGCGGGTGCGGTCCCGCCGGCCGGCCCGCCGTTGTCACCGGCCGTAGACCTCGAACTCGTAGAGCGAGAAGCCGTACGAGGTGGCCCGCTTGACCCCGTACATCCGCACGTAGCGGGCGGTGACCGGGGCGAGGGTCACGTTGTCCGTCCCGCCGTTGCCGGCGGTCGTGCTGAACACCGGCTGCCAGGCGCTGCCGTCCGCGGAGACCTCGATCCGGTACCCGCTGCCGAACGCGGCCTCCCAGCGCAGCACCACCCGGCCGACGGTGCGGGCCGCGCCGAGGTCCACCCGGATCCACTGGTTGTCGTTGTAACTGCTGGCCCAGCGGCTGCCGAGGCTGCCGTCGACCGCCTTGTCCGGGGTGTGGCTGGTGAGGAACTGGGTGCTGGAGGCGGTCGCGGGCCGCCCCTGGGCCAGGTTGCTCACGTCGTCGCCGCGCCGGGCCGGGAACGAGACGACCTGCTGGTAGGTGGGGCGGTTCTGCCAGGCGATCAGCGGGTGGGTGATGCCGCCGAGCCCGGACTGGGCGATGGCGTCGGCGCACCACTGGTCGCCCGCCCCGCAGGACTTGTCGCCCGGGTAGACGGTGGTGGCCGGCGCCGCGGCCGCCTGGGCGAGGGTGTCGAGCAGGCTCTGCCGGCAGGCGCCGAGGTTGCCGGCGCCGCAGTACGTCCGGCCCAGCCCGCCGGCCACCGGGTCGCCGAGCACGGTGCGGATGTCCTTGTCGACGTAGCCCCACCAGCCGTACTGGAAGGAGGAGCCCTTGTGCGGCTGACCCGCGAGGGCCCAGACGGCGCTGCCGTCGCGCCCGCCGTTCTGGCCGCCGGACGGCGCCTCGTTCACCTCGATGGCGTCCACCAGCGCGGCGTAGAGGTCGGGGCCGAGGCCGGGCCGGAACTCCGCGGCGGCCAGCAGCGGCCACCAGGCGTCGAAGATCCGGATGGCGTCCGCGTGCTGGTAGACCTTGGACCCGGCGGCGGTCTCCACCCGGCGGGCGCCGGCCTGCTGCCAGGCCCGCAGCTTGGTCACCGCGTCGGCCAGCGCCGGGTCGGTGACCGGCGCGCTGCCGAGCACCCGGAGCAGGTCGCCGAGGACCTGCTGGCCGCGCAGGTCGGTGACGGCGGCGTCGGCCATGATCCGGACGACGTCGGCCCGGCCGAGCTTGCGCTGGGCGATCGCGGCCCGCACCGGCCCGTCGAGGAGTTGGCCCCGGTGCACCGCGCCGAAGCTGAAGTTGCCGTCGGCGGCGCCGAAGTCCCGGGCCTGCTTGTTGTTCCAGCTGACGTAGTAGTCCTGGTTCACCGACTGCGGGTGGGCGGCGGCCGGGGTGTAGGTGGCGGTGTTGGTGTCCGGGTTCCAGCCGACCCACTCATGAGCCGCCTCGGCGCGGGTGGGCAGGTTGGGGTCGGCGGTGGACGACCGGACCGGGTTCGACCCGGAGTTGAAGTAGGCCGCCTCGGTCGAGTTGACGTAGAACCAGTTGAAGGCGTAGCCGACGTTCGCCGCGGACTGCTGGAAGGCGGCCGCGGAACCCATGGCGGCCGGGTCGTTGTACGCCTGGAAGCCGATCGCCGAGTCGGCCTCGTGCCGGTAGGTCGAGCGCAGCCTGGTGAACGCGGTCGGCTGCCCGTTCACCAGCCCCCGGTAGGCGACGAGCCCGTACCTCGTGCGCAGCGCGCGCAACGTGTAGGAGCCGGCCGGGGTGGAGTCGGCGAGCGTCGGCGACCAGGAGTTGCGGTGTTCGAGGACCTCCATGGCCACGCACTGCCCGTGCCACAGGTAGCGGTTCGACCCGAGGGTGGGTGCGCTGCCGTCGGTGGTGCACAGTGGCACCGCGTAGGTGTCGGTGAGGTCCTGCGCGGCGGAGGTGGCGCTCCACGCGTAGTCCTGGCCCCGGCCGAGCAGCACGTACAGGTTCAGCCCGGCGAAGGCGGCGCCGCGGGCGCTGACCAACGGCCCCTGGAGTTCCTGGAGCATGAGCAGTTGCGGGGCGAAGTAGCCGGTCTGGGGGCCGAACACGGCGACCGGGTTGCCGGTGGTGGTGTGCCGGCCGGAGATCACCACGGCGTTGGACATGCCGTGCGACCGAAGGCCGGCGAGGCCGCTGAGCAGCCCCTGCGTGCTGGCGCTGCCGCCGCCGGCCTTGGCGGTGGTGGCACCGCCGCTCTGGTCGTGGGCGAGGGGCTCGGCGACGACGCTGCCGGCGTCGGGGAGCACCGCCCCGGTCGCGCCGGCTGGGGTGGCACCGTACGGGAAGCTCTGCCCGTCGTGCAGGGTGAGCACCGTCTCCGGGTCGTTCTGGGAGCGGAACGCCTGCCAGACCCGGTCGCCCTCGGTGGCGCCGAACTTGGCCCGGGCGGCCACCCGGACGAGGGCGGACTGGATCTCGGAGCCGCCGCCCCCGCCGAACAGCCCGCCGATGACGCCGGCGGTGGCGATCAGGTCGGTCATGGTGAAGTGCTGGGGCTTGCCGGCGCCGGCCAGGACGTACTCGCCGGGATAGTTGTCGGCACTGATGGACTGGTCGATGTAGGCGTTGACACCGGCGATGTAGTCGGTGACGTCGTCGTAGAGCTGCTGGCCGCGGGCGCCCTTTTGGCGCAGCGCGTCGACCTGGGCCTGGAGGTCCGCCTCGGTGTAGGGCGAGTTGGCCCAGATGCTCTGCTCCAGCTCCCGGTTGCCCGGCGCGCCGCCGGCGAAGGAGGTGAGCGTGCCGCGGCCGGCGTGCCGCAGCAGGTCCATCACCCAGAGCCGGTCCTGGGCCCCGGCGTAGCCGGCGCCGAACATGGTGCCCGAGCGGGTGGTGCCGGTGACGTGCGGTACGCCGGTCGCCCGGTCGCGCACGATCGTGACGTCCGCGCGGGGCCGCACGGTGCTCTCCACCTGGCTGTCGGGGACGCCGAACGAGGCGTCGTTGTAGAACTGCGCGATCTGTTCGTCGGTGAGCCCGGCGTAGCCGTAGACCAGGTTCGCGTACTCGTCGAGCTGGTCGCTGGAGTGCGCGGGCCGGGTGCCGAGCGCCTGGTGGGCGAGGATGGCGGCGAGGGTGGCGTTGCCGTTCTCCCCGGGCGGCAGGATGTCGGCGCACTGGCCGAGGCAGTAGTCGCCGGGGGCGAAGGTGGTGGCGGCGAGCGCCGGTGACGGTGGGACGACCGTCAGGGCGCTCGCCGCCGCGGTGAGGGTCGCGGCCAGGGCCGCGAGGCGCCTACGGGTGGTGGGACGGGGCATGGCGGATCCTCCGGGGTGTGCGGAGTCGGGCCGGGACTGCGCCCGGCTGCCGCTTGCCGTCGTCTCGCCCTCCGCGCCCGGGCGTCACACCCGGAGGTGAGAGTGACTCATGTCTACCTCCGAGTAATGATTGATGGCGTTCCATGCCTTGGGATAGGTGCCGTTCACCACCCGCGAATGCCGACGTTTCGGCGCGATCACGGCAGCGCGAGCAGGGCCTCGTGACCCAGGTGGTCCGAGGCCCACCGGCCGCCGGGGGTCTGCCGCTCATTGCCGAAGACCTCACTGGACACCGGCGCCACCGTGCCGCGGACCAGCACCATGTCGATCCGGTGCTCGACGTCGTCGGCCGGCTCGGTCAGGTCGTCGCCCAGGCCGGCCGTGTAGCCGGGGTCGCCGGGGTGCAGGATCGGCCAGGTGTCGACCATCCCGCCGGCGACCAGGGCGAGGTACGCGAGCCGGTTGTTCGGGACGGGCAGCTCGGGTCCGCTGTTCAGGTCACCGACGAGGATCAGCCGGCCGGGCACGCTCAGCGGGCCGCGCAGCAGTTCCTGCGCCTGCAGCAGGCGTACGCCCGGGTGGAACGCCTCCAGGTGGGTGTTGACGAACCGGAAGGTGCGGCTGCCCAGCGTGGCGTCCACCGCCGTCCAGCCGCGGGTGCTCGTGGCGGTCCCGCCGGTCGCGGCGAGCGGGAAGACCAGGTTGTTGACGAAGTTGCCCGACGAGGTGCCGTTCACCTTGACCCGGCCGCCGTGCCGCACCAGGATCACGTCCCGCATGGTGAGCCGGACGTCCCGCAGGTACGGCGCTCCCGCAGGGGCCTCCAGGTCCGCCTCCTCCTGCACCACGACGACGTCGTACGGGTGGCCGGACTCGGCCAGCTGCGCCATGAGCAGTGCCAGGTAGTCGTAGCGGACCTCGGTGGCGGGGGCCGGGTCGCCGAGCGGCCCGGTGCGCCAGAGTGCCACCTCCTGCAGGCCGACCAGGTCGGGCTTGCGCTCGCGGATCTCGTCGGCGATCAGCGCCGCCCGGGCCGGGAAGTCGACCAGGTCCACGTGGCTCAGCAGGGCGGCGTTCGCGGCCAGGAAGGCCGGCAGGGTCGGCGCGCCGATCGACGGCGTGAGGTCCCCGCCCAGGTAGAGATTGCGGGTCAGCACGGCGACCTTGGGTCCGGCTTCCGCGTGTGCCGGCGGGGCGACGAGCCCCAGGCTGGCCACCGCGAGGGCGGCCGCGGTGGCCAGCCTGGCGAGGCGTCGGAGATGTGCGCGAGGGCTGCCGTCCATGACTGTGGTCCTCTCCGGCGGGATCCGTGATCCGCGTACGCTAACGCCGGTCACACCACCGTGGACACCGCCGTTCGGGCCACCTCCACCCGGCGGTCAGGCCTGGGGCTGGCCGATGTCCACCATCCAGGAGGTGCCGAACCGGTCCACGCACATGCCGAACTCGTCGCCCCACATCTGCTTCTCCAGCGGCATGGTGACGGTCCCGCCCTCGGCGAGCTGCTCCCACCAGCGGCGCAGGTCGTCCGCGTCGTCGCCGCTCAGGCTGACCGCCATGTTGGTGCCCGGGGTGAACGGCATCTCGGGCGGGGTGTCGGAGGCCATCAGCGTGAAACCGCTGGGAGTCTCCAGTTGCGCGTGCATGATCCGGTCGGCCAACTGCGGGTCCGGGTTGCCGAAGTCGCCGAAGGTGTTCATCCGCAGGTCGCCGCCGAACACCCGCTGGTAGTGCTCCATCGCCTCCCGGGCGTTGTCCCGGAAGCTCAGGTACGGATTGAGTCTGGACGTCATCGTCTCGCCTCCTCGGTGTCGTGACCTGGGCATCGTCGCAGAGGGACGGGCCGTGGCCAACGAGGCGCGACGGGCGGGTGTGGACGGGAGCGGCGGGGGTGGCACCGTTGCCGACCCCCACCGCCCTTCCCCGCCGGTGCGCCGTCAGTTCTCCTGGAACGACTGGCGCACCACACCCCCCACCAGGGCGCACCAGGTGGTGGTGCCGACCTTGCCGTTGGTGTCGAGACCGTGCAGTTCCTGCAGGTCCTGGAGGGCCTTCTTGGTCGGGTAGTCGTACTCGCCGGTGATCGCCACGTCGGCGTAGCCCTTGGAGTTGAGCATGAACTGCACCGCCTGCACCGGGATGCCGGTGGCGTTCTTGCCCAGCTCCGGCGCGAGCGTCTCCCACGTCGGCGCGGTCAGGGTGGCGTCGATGTCGACCGGGATGCCGTTGCGGGCCTGCCAGTCCTGCACGGCCGCCACGGTGGCCGCGTCGAACACGCCGGTGACCGGGACGGTGTAGCCGCGGAAGGTGAGCAGGTACTGCGCCACCTTCACCACCGGGCCGCCGACGAAGCGCCAGATGTCCGGCCAGCGGCGGGCCGGCACGTCGCCCAGGTCGGTGCCGAGCTTGGCGAAGACCCGGCGGCGCAGGGCGGGGAACTCCCGGTAGAACATCGCGCCCGGGCACTGGGTGGCCCGGAAGTCCCAGTGGCCGAAGATGTCGTGCGCGTGCAGGCCGTACTGCTGGCAGATGGTGGTGCAGAGCTTGACCAGCGAGTCGAGCAGCTCCTGCGGCGGCGTCTCGGTGACGTAGGTGCCCTCGTTCTCGATGCCGATGGCGCGGCCGTTCTCGCCGGGGCAGTGCGCCGAGATCATCTGGCGGTCACCGGCCTGGAGCCGCTCCAGGCTGCCGTGCCGGCCCTCGGTGACGTGACCGCCCCGGCTCACCGTGAAGTGCTGCCCGGTGTCCGACCAGCGGTTGACGTCCATGTGCAGGTCCTGGCAGTCCCGGGCGAGCTGCTTGGCGTGCTCCTCGGAGTAGTCCGTGCTGTTCGGGAACGCCATGTGGTGCACCATGATCTTGTTGCTGGGGATCGCGCTGACGGACAGCGGGTCCGCCGGCGGGCGGGCACCCCACTCGTCACAGCTGATGATCCAGTCGAGGTCCGCGCCCGGCGCGGCCTGTGCGGCGGCCGGGAAGGCGAGCTCGCTCCCGACGACCGCGACCGCGGCGGCGCCGAGTCCGGCCCGCAGCAGGGTGCGGCGGTCCAACTCGGGGTGGTCGAAGTGCATGGCATCTCCTCAGTGGCCCGACGGTGTGCGGGCATGTAAAGGAACTCCAACTGCTGCGCGCGAAGTGGAGAATATTGCCAGCATCGGTCCGTGCGCCAGAGGACAAATGCGACGAGTGCCGATCGTGGTGCCGTCGGCCGGCCCGCCTTTCCTAGTGGGGGAGTAGGCGATGTCACGTCCGGTGGGTGGGACGACAGGATTCCCGGCACCGGTCGTCGTGGCAGCCTGGAGCCGTGCAGCCGCCCCGCCTGACCGGTGTCCTGGTGCTCGTCGCCGTGCTCGCCGCCGCGACCGCGTTCGGCTGGTGGCGGCGCCGTCGCGACGGCCGGCTCCGCGCCGTGTCCCCGGCCGGTGCCGCGCCGCACCGGGCCGCGCTGGCCGCGCTCGGCGTCCGCGCCGGCGCGGTCACCCTGGTCCAGTTCTCCGCCCCGGTCTGCGCGCCCTGCCGGGCCGCCCGCCGGGTGCTCGAGGACGTCGCGGGCCGGCTCGACGGGGTCACCCTGCTGGAGGTGGGCGTCGAGGAGCACCTCGACCGGGCCCGCGAGCTGGACGTCTGGCGCACCCCCACGGTGCTGCTGGTGGACGGCGACGGCCGGATCGTCCGGCGGGCCGCCGGCGTGCCCGACCGGGCGGACCTGCTCGCCGCGCTCGCGCCGCTGGTCGCCGGGGCGCGGGCGTGACCGGCCTCCGGCTGATCCGGCGGCGGGTGGTGGACCACGGGCGGCTCGCGGCGAGCCTCTGTGCGTCGGTCGCCACCGCCTGACCGACCCCTTCGCCGCCGAACGGAAACCCTCCATGCTGCTCGACCCTCGCGGGCCGCGGTTCGCCGCCGCCCTCACCACCGTCGTCCTCGCCGTCGCCCTGGTCACCGGCTCCGGCTGGCTCGTCCTGGCCCAGGCCGTCGTGTTCGCGCTGACCGCCGTCCACCCGCGACTCGGCCCGTACGGCCTGCTCTTCCGGGCCCTGGTCGCGCCCCGGCTGGCCCCACCGGCCGAGCTGGAGCCGGTGGCCCCGGTCCGCTTCGCCCAGCTCGTCGGCCTCGCCTTCGCCGCGGTCGGCGCGGTCGGCTGGCTGGCCGGCGTGCCGTGGCTCGGGTTGGTGGCCACCGCCGCGGCGCTCGCCGCCGCCTTCCTGAACGCCGCCTTCGGGCTCTGCCTCGGCTGCGAGGGCTACCTGGCGATCCGCCGCCTCACCGGCCGCCCGCTCGCCGCCCGGGTGCCGGTGCCCCCACGCTGACCGGTCCCGAGACGCCGCGGGGGCGGCCTCCGGCCCGCCGCCGGCCGCCACCGCGCCGACCCGGGTCGAGGACCCAGGTCGGCGCGGTTGGAAACGTTTTCGTAACGAGCCCTTGACCTGACCGTCGGGTCGGGCGCAAACTCCCGGAAACGTTTACAGCAGGCAGGCGGAGGTGCGGGGCGTGGGTCGTAAACGTTTACAGGAGTCGGCCGACGGCCGACCCACCGTCCACACCGTCGCCGCCCGCGCCGGTGTCTCCATCGCCTCCGCCTCGCGCGTGCTCAACGGCGTCGGCGGCAGCCCGGAGACCGTCCGCAAGGTGCGCGAGGCCGCGGCCGAGGTCGGGTACGTGCCCAACGCCATCGCCCGCTCGCTCCAGTCGCAGCGCACCGGCCTCGTCGCGCTCGCCGTCGAGGACATCGGCAACCCGGTCTACGTCGAGATGATGCGGGCCATCGAGTCCGTGGTCGCGGCGTCCGGCCGGCAGCTGCTCGTGCACGCCACCGGCGGGCAGATCGCCAACGAGACCGCGCTGCTGCGGCGGCTGGCCCACCGCTACGTGGACGGGATGATCGTCTCCCCGATCCGGGTAACGGACGACCACCTCGCCGCGCTGGTCGACAGCCCGGTGCCGGTGGTCGTGGTCGGCCAGCTCGCCGCCGACGCGCCGGTGGACAACGTCCGCACCGACTCGCGTACCGGCGTGGGGCTGGCCGTCGACCACCTGGTCGCGGCCGGGCGGCGGCGGATCGGCTTCGTCAACGGCCCGCTGGACACGGTGCCCGGCACGGCCCGAGACGCCGGCTTCCGGGCCGCCCTCGCCCGGCACGGCATCGCGCTCGACGAGCGCCTCGTCGAGGTCGGCGACTTCCGGTACGCGGCCGGCCGGGCCGCCACCGAGCGTCTCCTGGCCCGGGCCCAGCCCGACGCGCTGGTCTGCGCCAACGACCTGATCGCCGTCGGCGCGCTGCACGCCCTGCTGGCCGCCGGCCGGCGCGTCCCCGAGGACGTGGCGCTGGTCGGCATGGACGACACCGAGCTGGCCCGGATGATGTTCCCGCAGCTCTCCAGCGTCTCCCTCGGCTCGGCCGAGCGTGGTCGGCGCGCCGCTGAGCTGCTGCTCCAGCGCATCGCCGACCCGGCCCTGCCGCCGCGTCGCGAGCAGGTCGCCCCCAGCCTCGCCGCGCGCGCCTCCAGCGCCGCGATCCCGCTCCTCGTCCCCGAGCCGGCGCCCGCGCCGCGTACCCCGGAGGTGACGGCATGACCACGGTGGCCGAACGGCCCGACGTCGCCCGCGCCGACGGGCCCCGCAGGGCCCGGTCCCGCTCCGACCGGCTCGGCATCTACCTGCTGCTGCTCCCGTCGCTGCTGCCGATCGTGGTGCTGTCGGTCTTCCCGCTGGTGCGCGGCATCTACCTCGGTTTCACCGACGCCCGCGCCGGGCGCAACGTCGAGATCAGCTTCACCGGGCTGGCCAACTACCGGGAACTGCTCGGCGACGAGCTGTTCTGGAACTCGTTCAAGATCGGCCTGTTCTGGGCGGTCGGGGTGACCGTGCTCCAGTTCGTGCTCGCCCTCGGCCTGGCCCTGCTGCTCAACCAGCAGCTGCGCTTCCGCGGGCTGGCCCGGGTGCTGGCCGTGGTGCCCTGGGCGATGCCCCCGGTGGTGGTCGGCATCCTCTGGAAGCTGGTCTACCACCCGGACGCCGGCCTGCTGAACGAGTTCTTCCACCGCATCGGCGCGGACGGGCTGCGCACCAACTGGCTCGGCGACTTCAGCACCGCCCTGGTCGCGGTCATCATCGTCGGCGTCTGGGCCGGCATGCCGCAGACCACCGTCGTGCTCCTCGCCGGATTGCAGGGCGTGCCGCGCGAGCTGCACGAGGCGGCCGCGGTGGACGGCGCCGGCACGTGGCACCGGTTCCGCAACGTCACGCTGCCCGCCATCGCGCCGGTCGTCGTGGCCATCACCTCGCTCGACTTCATCTGGAACTTCAACTCGTTCGGCCTGGTCTACGTGCTCACCGCGGGCGGGCCGGGCGGCAAGACCATGCTGCCGATGCTCTTCGCCTACGAGGAGGCGTTCCGCTACGGCAACTACGGCTACGCCGCCGCCCTCGGCAACGTCATGGTCGTGATCATCGTCGCGCTGCTCGCGGTCTACCTGCGACGCCGACTCCGGGAGGCGAACTGAGATGTTCGGAAAGCCGAGCCGCACCGGGCGGACGCTCCAGTACGTCGCGCTCACTGGCTACCTGATCTTCCTCGGGTTCCCGCTGGTCTGGCTGCTCTCCACCGCGTTCAAGCCGCCGCGCGAACTGGTGCAGCTGCACCCCACGCTCATCCCGAGCAACCCCACCGTGCAGAACTTCGTGCAGGCCTTCACCGAGCAGCAGCTCGGCCGGGCCGCGCTGAACAGCCTCCAGGTGTCCCTGGCCTCGGCGGTGCTCACCGTGCTGGTCGCGCTGCCCGCCTCGTACGCCCTCGCGCGGTTCCGGACCCGGCTCGGCACCGTGGCGCTCGGCTGGGTGCTGCTGTCGCAGCTCTTCCCGTTCGTGCTGCTGATCATCCCGATCTTCCTGATCCTGCGGCAGGTCGGGCTGGCCAACACGCACGCCGGGCTGGTGCTGATCTACGTGGTCTGGGCGCTGCCGTTCGCCCTGTGGATGCTGCAGGGCTTCGTCCGCAACATCCCGCGGGACCTTGAGGAGGCCGCCGCCGTCGACGGCGCCAGCCGGCTGCAGGTGCTGCGCCGGGTGGTCTTCCCGCTGCTCGCGCCGGGCATCGTGGCCACCGCGCTGTTCTCCTTCATCTCCGCCTGGAACGAGTTCTTCTTCGCCCTGGTGCTGGTCAAGACGCCGGAGCTGGCGACCCTGCCGGTCGCCCTGGCCCGGTTCGTCGGCATCGAGGGCACCGCCCGCCTGGGTCCCCTGGCGGCCGGTTCGCTGCTGGCCACCCTGCCCAGCCTGATCTTCTTCGCGGTCATGCAACGCCGCCTCTCGTCCGGGTCGCTCGCCGGCGCGGTCAAGGGCTGACCAGATCCCCCAACCACCACCACCAAGGAGGAATCCCCCATGCTCCGTAGCAGGTTCCGCCGACTCGCCGCGGCCGCCGCGGTCGCGGTCGTCGGGCTCGGCGCCCTCACCGCGTGCGGTGACGGCGGCGGCGAGGACGAGACCTCGTCCGGCCCGGTCAAGCTGCGCTTCCTCAGCCTCGCCTGGCAGAAGGAGTCGCTGCAGGCCAACAAGGACCTGGTCGCCAAGTGGAACAGCGAACACCCGGACATCCAGGTCGAGTACGTCCAGGGTGACTGGAACTCGATCCACGACCAGCTGGTCACCTCGTTCGAGGGCGGCGACGTGGCCGACGTCGTGCACTACGAGGCCTCGGCGATCGGCGAGTTCAGCAAGCAGGGCTACCTGGCCGACGTCTCCAAGCTGCTCGGCGACGACTTCAAGGGCCAGATCGACCAGGGCGTCTGGGACACCGCCACGTTCGACGGCAAGGTCACCGGCGTGCCGTTCCTGCTGGAGTCGCAGGTCGTCATCGCCAACAAGAAGCTGCTCGACGCCGCCGGCGTCGCCGTCCCGCCCGCCGACGGCGGCTGGACCTGGGACGAGTTCCAGGCCAACGCCCAGAAGCTCACCAAGCCCGGCCAGTACGGCGCCGCCTGGGCGCTGAAGTCGCCCACCAACCGGGTGCTGAACCTGGCGCTCAACTACGACGGCAAGTTCTTCTACAGCGACGGCGGCAAGACCGAGGTCAAGGTCGGCGACGCGGAGAAGGAGGTGCCGAAGCGGATCCACGACATGATCTACACCAGCAAGTCCGCCTCCCCGGAGGCGCTGGGCATGAGCGGCGCGGACACCCTGCCCGGCTTCTTCGGCGGCAAGTACGCCATGCTCCCCGGCTCGGTCTCGCTTCGCCAGCAGATGGTCGAGCAGGCCCCCGCCGGCTTCGAGTGGGTGACCCTCCCGCCGATCAAGGGCCTGTCCAGCAAGCAGGCCGCCAACCCGCAGACGCTGTCCATCGCCGAGGACAGCAAGCACAAGAAGCAGGCCGCGCAGTTCATCGAGTGGTTCCTCAACCCGACCAACATGGCCGCCCTGGCCAAGGGTGACTGGCTGGTGCCCACCGGCAAGCAGGCCAACGAGGAGCTGGTCAAGGCCACCGGCGGCAAGCAGGGCTGGGACGTCGCCGCGGACAGCGCCGCCGACCTGACCGTCGCCCCGTTCCAGAAGGCCGACGGCTACCCGGAGTGGAAGACCAAGTACGCCACCCCGGCCCTCCAGCAGTACTTCGCCAACAAGATCACCCTGGACCAGCTCGGCACGCAGCTGGTCGACGGTGGCAAGCAGGTTCTGAGGTAACCATGTCACTCTTGCTCGACACGTCGGTCGGCTGCCTGGTCGGCGCCGCGGTGGGCGACGCCCTCGGCGGGGCCACCGAGACGGCCCTTCCGGAGCAGATCCGCGCCCGCTTCGGCGGCTGGGTCGAGGGGATCGTCCCCCCGTACCACGCCGACTGGGCCACCGCGCGGCCACTCGCGCCGTACCACAAGGGCGACGGGCACATCACCGACGACACGTTGATGACCCACGCCCTGGTCCGGGCGTACGCGGCCAAGCGGGACCACCTCGACGCGTACGACGTGGTGGAACTGCTCGTCCCCGACCTGATCGAGCGGGTGGTGTACATCCCGGACCTGGAGCGGGAGGGGGTGACCTTCCACCGCCTGGCCGCGGCCGAGCGGTGGTTGGTCACCCGCCTGCACCACGCGCACGCCGACCCCCGCGAGGCGGGCGTGGGCAACATCGTCAACTGCGGCGCCGCGATGTACATGGCGCCGGTCGGCATCGTCAACGTCGGCGACCCCGCCGGGGCGTACGCCGAGGCCGTGGAGATCGCCGGGGCGCACCAGCACAGCTACGGCCGGGAGGCCGCGGCGGTCTTCGCCGCCGCGGTGGCCGCCGCCGCCACCCCCGGCGCGAGCGTCGACGACGTCGTCGCGGCCACCCTCGACCTGGCCCGTGACGGCACCCGCGCCGCCATCGACGCGGTGGTCAAGGAGGCCCGCGGGCACGGCGACTGGAAGGCCGCCATCCCGGCGCTGCGCGCCGCCGTGGCCCCCTACGACACGGTGGGGGAGGAGTACCGCAGCCCCGGCCTGGGCGCCCGCCGCCCGAGCCGGCTGCACGCCATCGAGGAACTGCCGGTGGCGCTGGGCATGCTCGTGGTGGCCGGCGGCGACTACCGGGCCGCGGTGCTCGGCTCGGTCAACTACGGCCGGGACGCCGACTCCACGGCCACCATGGCCGGCGCGATCGCCGGGGCGCTCGGCGGCGCGGCGGCGGTGCCGGCCGAGTGGTCGGAGGTGGTCGCCACGGCGTCCCGCACCGACCTGGTCGAGCCCGCGCGGGTCCTCGCCAGGGTCGCCACCGAGGTCTTCGACCGCGACCGGGAGCGCTTCGCCCGGCGCGCCGAGCGGTTCGGCGGGCTGGCATGAGCGCTGCCGGCGCGGCGGCCGCCGGCCGGCCGAGGGGGACGGCCGGCGGCCTGCGGTTGACCTGGGTGCAGCCGGAGGACCTGCTCCCGCACGAACTGGCCGCGAGCCGCGACGAGGGCCGCGACGTGACCGCGCTCGCCGACCGCTGGACGGCGGCCGGCGGCGACGTCACCGCCCCGGTCAGCGGGGCCTCGCCGGCGCCGGCGTCGCCGGCGCTGCGGACCCTCGCCGTCGACCTGCTCGACGCCGCCGACGAGCTGCCCGGACCGGACACCGCGGACGAGCCCGACGACCTCGACGCGGTCCGCAAGACCTGGCCGGGCGCCTGGAACCTGCCGACCACCGTCGAACGGGACCGGCTGCACGGCGCCTGGCTCGGCCGGGCGGTCGGCTGCCTGCTCGGCAAGCCGGTGGAGAAGATCCCCCGCCACGGGATCCGGGAGATCCTCGCCGCCACCGGCCGGTGGCCGCTGCGCGACTGGTTCACCGCGCAGGGGCTGCCGGCCGACGTGGCCGCCCGCTGGCCGTGGAACCGGCGCAGCGCCCCGACCAGCCTCGCCGAGAACATCGCCGGCATGCCCGAGGACGACGACCTCAACTTCGCCCTGCTGGCGCTCCGGATCCTGGAGACCCACGGCTCCGGCTTCACCAGCGCCGACGTGGCGCAGGCGTGGCTGGACTGGCTGCCCGCCGGGCGGGTCTTCACCGCCGAGCGGGTCGCCTACCGCAACCTGCTGCTCGGCCTCACCCCGCCGGAGACCGCCCGCCGGCACAACCCGTTCCGGGAGTGGATCGGCGCCCAGATCCGCACCGACGTGTACGGCTGGACCAACCCCGGCCGCCCCGACCGGGCCGCCGAGGCCGCCTGGCGCGACGCCGCCGTGAGCCACGTCCGGGCCGGCGCGTACGGGGCTGTCTGGGTGGCCGCCATGGCCGCGGCGGCACCGGTGGCCGGCGACGTCGACGCGGTGCTGGACGCCGGTGAGTCGGTGCTGCCCCCGGGCAGCCGGTTCACCGCCGCCGTGCGGGAGGCGCGCGCCCTCGGCGCCGGCGGCGACGACTGGGAGAGCATCGTGGACACCCTCTACGCGCGGCACGGTCACCTGCACTGGGTGCACGTCCGCAACAACGCCGCCCTGGTCGCGGCGGCCCTGGCGTACGGGCGGGGCGACCTGGAACGCTCGATCTGCGCGGTGGTCGCCGGCGGCTGGGACACCGACTCCAACGGCGCCACCGTCGGCGCGGTCACCGGGGCGCTCACCGGCGCCGCCCGGCTGCCGGGGCGCTGGGTCGCGCCGCTGCGCAACCGGCTGGCCAGCAGCATCGCCGGCTTCGACGGCATCGGCTTCGACACCCTGGCGGACCGTACCCTCGCCCTGGCCCACGGGAGTGCGACATGAGGGCCCGGGTGGTGGTGGTCGGCAGCGCCAACCTGGACCTGGTGGTCACCGCGCCGCAGCTGCCCCGCCCCGGCGAGACGGTGCTCGGCGACGACTTCCGGATGGTGCCCGGCGGCAAGGGCGCCAACCAGGCCGTCGCCGCCGCCCGGGCCGGCGCGGACTGCGCCTTCGTGGGCGCGGTCGGCGGCGACGGGTTCGGCGGGCTGCTGCGGGACAACCTGGCCGCCGCCGGCGTCGACCTGCGCGGCCTGCGCACCGTCGACGGGCCGTCCGGGGTCGCGCTGATCGCCGTCGACCACGCGGCGGAGAACTGCATCGTGGTCGCCCCCGGCGCGAACGCCGCGCTGACCCTCGACGAGGCCGACCGCGGCGCGGTGGCGGCGGCCGGCGTGCTGCTGCTGCAACTGGAGGTGCCGCTGTCGGAGGTCACCCGGGCCGCCGGCTGGGCCCGCGCCGGCGGCGCCGCCGTGGTGCTCAACGCCGCCCCGGCCCGGCCGCTCCCCACTGAACTGCTCGACCTGGTCGACGTGCTGGTGGTCAACGAGCACGAGGCCGCGGTCGTCGCCGGGGTGTTCACCGACGAGCCGGCGGCGCTGCTGGACACCCTGGTCGGTCTGGTGCCCCGGGTGGTGCTCACCCTCGGCGCGCGCGGCGCCGCCTACGCCGACCGGGACGGCACCCGGATCGACGTGCCGGCCCCGAAGATCGACGCGGTGGACACCACGGCCGCCGGCGACGCGTTCACCGGCGCGCTCGCGGTGGCCCTGGCCGAACGCGGCGGCCTCACCGCCGACACCGCCACCGCCGTGCTGCGCTGGGCGTGCGCCGCCGGCGCGGCCTGCGCCGAGCGCCCCGGCGCGTCCACCGCCCTGCCCGAGCGGGCCGCCATCGACGCGCTGTCCGCCGCCACCTACGGAGAGGTCGAGTGAGCTTCAACCCGTACGTGCCCCGGCCGATCGACCGGCCCACCGACGTGCCGCTCGGCGGGCACGCCGACCTGACCACCCTGGACGAGGCGAAGATCTTCGCCGCCCCCGACGACCCCGCCGACTGGCCCGCCTGGCGGGAGCAGCTCACCCGGTGGCGGGCCGACGCCCGCACCCGGCTCGGCTACACCGGCGCGCACTACGACGAGATCGCCGGCGACTGCTTCACGGTCTGCCTCGCCTGGCTCTGGGACGAGACGCTCTACGACCACGACCGCGGCGAGTTCACCGTCGAGGCGTTCCTCGACGCGGCGCGGCGCGACTTCGGCGGCTTCGACGGGGTGGTGCTCTGGCACGCGTACCCGGTGATCGGGCTGGACGAGCGCAACCAGTTCGACTGGTACCGCGACGTGCCCGAGCTGCCCGAGGTGGTCCGCGCGTTCCAGGACGCCGGGGTCCGGGTGTTCGTCGACTACAACCCGTGGGACACCGGCACGCGGCGGGAGCCCGGCGCCGACGCGGAGGAGGTGGCCGCGCTGGCCGCCCGGCTCGGCGTCGACGGGGTCTTCCTGGACACCCTGAAGGAGGGGGCCGGCGAGCTGCGCAAGGCGCTCGAGGCGGTGCGCCCCGGCCTGGTCCTGGAGGGGGAGAGCCGGGTGCCGCTGGCCCGGATCGCCGACCACGCCATGTCCTGGGCGCAGTGGTTCGCCGACTCGGACACCCCCGGCGTGCTGCGGGCCAAGTGGTTCGAACGCCGGCACGTCCTGCACCACACCCGCCGCTGGCACCGCGACCACCTCGACGAGCTGCACTCGGCCTGGCTCAACGGCTGCGGCGTGCTGGTCTGGGAGAGCGTCTTCGGCGTCTGGGTCGGCTGGAACGAGCGGGACCGGGCCGTGCTGCGGGCCATGCGCCGGGTGCAGGCCAGCCACGCCGCCTGGTTGCGCGCCGAGGACTGGGTCCCGCTCGCCGACCACCCCGGCGCCGGCCAGGTGTACGCGTCCCGCTGGACCCACGACGACCAGCCGCTGTGGACGGTCGTCAACCGGGGCGCCGACCACGACGGACCCTGGTTGCTCACCGGCTCCCGGCCGGGGCGCTTCGTCGATCTGGTCACCGGCGCCGAGCTGGCCGTCACCGAGCTCGAGGACGGCCGGGTGGCCGTCGGCGGACCGCTGCCCGCCGGGGCGATCGCCGCCGTGGTGGCCACCGACACCCCGGTGGCCCGGCACGAGCCGCCGACCGGCGACCCGTCCTTCCCGGCCCGCGCCGCGGTGCGCGCCCGCACCCCGTGGTCGCCCCTGGCAGCCCTGCCCGACGGCATGGTCACCGTCGACGGTGGCCGGCACGAGCTGACCGTGCGCCACCGGGTCCGGGAGACCGGCCTCTACGGCGAGGCCCCGTACGTCGACGAGTGGAAGCCGCTGCCGCCCCGCCTGCACCACACCGGCACGCTGCGCCGGCAGGTCCGGCTCGGCCGCTTCGCCATCGACACCCACGAGGTCACCCACGGCCAGTACGCGCGCTTCCTCGCCGCCACCGGCTACCGGCCCGTCCGCCCCGAACGGTTCACCGCCGGGCAGGGGCCCGCCGACGCCCCGGTCACCGGGGTCGACCTCGCCGACGCCCGGGCGTACGCCGACTGGGCCGGGCTGCGGCTGCCCACCGAGGACGAGTGGCAGGTGGCCGCCGGGGCGGGCCTGCTGGTCCGGCGGGAGCCGCTGGTGTGGAACCTGACCGAGAGCGAGCACTCCGACGGCCGGACCCGGTTCGTCATCCTGAAGGGCGGCTGCGCCTACCGGGCGGAGGGCTCCGACTGGTATCTCGACGGCGGCCCGCAGCCGCCCGACGTGTCGGTGAAGCTGCTGCTCACCGGCGCCGGCCTCACCCGCTCCACCTCGATCGGCTTCCGCTGCGCCGCCGACCTGCCCGAAGGAGCCCTCCGATGAGAAGAGCGTGGCGCCCCGGCGCCGCCCTGGTGGCCCTGCTGACCGCGATCGGGCTGGCCGGCCTCGCGCCGGAGACCGCCGTCGCCGGCAAGGAGCGGTCCGGCACCCTCACCACCGCCACCGCCCCCTCGCCGGCCCTCGGCACCGGCATCGACTACACCGTCTACCTCCCGCACGGCTACGCCGACGCGGCGCAGGCCGGCACCCGCTACCCGGTGCTCTACCTGCTGCACGGGCGCGGCGACACCATGCAGGCGTGGACCCGGGTGAAGAGCGACCTGGACCGGCTCATCGCCGACGGCGAGGTGCCGCCGGTGATCGCCGTGCTGCCCGACGCGCCGTGGAGCGAGCGGGGCAACTGGTACGTCGACTCCGCGTACACCGGCGCCGACCGACCGGGCCGGCCGGTGGAGACCGCGCTGACCCGCGACCTCGTCGCGCACGTCGACGCCACCTACCGCACCGCCGCGCATCGCAACGCCCGGCTGGTGGGCGGCTACTCGATGGGCGGCGCCGGGGCGCTGCGCTACGCCCTGGCCCACCAGGACCTCTTCGCCAACGCGCTGGTGCTGAGCCCGGCCGTCTACCGGCCGCTGCCGCCAGCCGACTCCTCGGCCCGCGAGTTCGGCGCCTTCGGCGACGGCGACGACCTCTTCTCCGACGCCGTGTACCAGCGGCTGAACTACCCGGCCCTGCTGCCCGGCCTCGACACCGAGTCGCCGGTGCGGATGTACATCGCCGTCGGCGACGACGAGTGGGCCAACCCCGACCCGGCCGACGCCGCGCACGACCTCGACTACGAGGCCGCCACCCTCTACAACACGGTCCGCCGGGCCGACGGCGTGGCCGCCGAGTTCCGCGTCCTCGACGGCGGGCACGACTGGGACGTCTGGCGGCCCGCGTTCGTCGACGGCCTGAAGCACCTGGCCGCCACGCTCAGCGTCACCCCGCCGGCCGGACTGCCCGCCCCGCTGCACGGCACCGCCGGCGCCGACTGGGCCGGCGGGGTCGCCGCCCACCCGGACGGCGAGGTCACCGTCGGCTACGCGGCCTCCGGCGCCGTCGCCGGCCAGCCGTACGCCGGCGGTCTCGACGCCGTGGTCACCCGGCTCACCGCCGACCACCGCACGGTCCGCTGGACCAGCCAGTTCGGCACCTCCGCCAACGACCGGCTCTACGGCGCCGTGCCGCTGGCCGACGGCGGCGTGCTCGCCGCTGGGTACACCCGCGGCGACCTCGACGGCCGGCACCCGGGCAGCCCCGCCGACGACGCGTTCGTGGCGAAGCTGACGGCCAACGGGCAGCGGGCCTGGCTCACCCAGGCCGGCGACACCGCCAAGGCCGACCGGTTCTACGCGATCACCACCGCCCCCGACGGCGGCGCGTACGTCGCCGGCTACACCAGCGGCGCGTTCGGCGGGACCAGCGCCGGCGACAAGGACGCGGTGCTCGCCCGGATCGCCCCGGACGGCACGCTGGCCTGGACCCGGCAGTTCGGCGGCCCCGGCGAGGACAAGGCGTACGCCGTCGCGGCCGACGCGAACGGCGTCTACGTGGCCGGCGGCACCTCCGGCGCGCTGCCCGGCGCCACGCCGCTCGGCGGCGCCGACGGCTGGCTCGCCCGGTTCACCCCCGACGGCACCCGCGACTGGCTCACCGTGGCCGGCGGCACGGGCGACGACCTGCTCGGCGGCGTCGCGGTCACCGGCGCCGGCCAGGTGGTGGCCACCGGCGCCACGGCCGGCGACGTGCTCACCGTGGCGTACACCGCGACCGGCGCGCAGCGCTGGCGGACCGTCACCGGCGGGCGCGGCGCGGACGCCGGCACCGACGTGCTGGCCCTCGCCGACGGCACCCTCGCGGTGGTCGGCTTCACCGGCAGCACCCTCGGCGTGCCGGCCGGCGGCGCCGACGTGCTCACCCTGCGCCTCGACGCCCGGGGCCGGCAGGTCGCCGTCGCCCAGTACGGCACCGCCCGCGACGACGCGGCCGACCCGTTCGGCGAGGAGAACGTCTACGCCACCGTCGGACCCGACGGCCGGCTGCTGGTCAGCGGCCGCACCGCCGGCACCCCCGAGGGCGGCGCCGCGCTCGGCAACGGAGACGTGTTCCTCGCCGCCGTCGACCCGGCGAAGGGGACGCCGTGACCACCACCGCCCCGCTGCACGGCGTCAAGGTCGTCGACCTGGCCACCCTCTTCGCCGGCCCGCTGGCCGCCGCCTTCCTCGGCGACTTCGGCGCCGACGTGGTCAAGGTGGAGCACCCGGCCAAGCCCGACCCGTCCCGGGGGCACGGCCCCGCGAAGGACGGCGTCGGCCTGTGGTGGAAGGTGCTCGGCCGCAACAAGCGGACCGTCACGCTCAACCTCTCCGACCCGCAGGGTGCGGACCTGCTGCGCCGGCTGCTCGCCGACGCCGACGTGCTGGTGGAGAACTTCCGCCCCGGCACCCTGGAACGCTGGGGCCTCGGCCCGGACGAGCTGCACGCGGTCAACCCGCGGCTGGTGATCGCCCGGATCAGCGGCTTCGGGCAGGTCGGCCCGTACGCGCCCCGGCCCGGGTTCGGCACCCTCGCGGAGGCGATGAGCGGCTTCGCGGCGGCCACCGGGGAACCCGACCGGCCGCCGACCCTGCCCCCGTTCGGGCTGGCCGACTCGGTCACCGCGCTCGCCGCCGCGTACGCGGTCATGCTGGCCCTGCGCGGCCGCGACCTGACCGGCCGGGGACAGGTGGTCGACCTGGCCATCATCGAGCCGATCATGGCGATGCTCGGTCCGCAGATCACCTGGTACGACCAGCTCGGCTACGTGCAGCCCCGGCTGGGCAACCGGTCCAACAACAACGCCCCCCGCAACACCTACCGCTGCGCCGACGGGCGGTGGGTGGCCGTGTCCACCAGCGCGCAGAGCATCGCCGAGCGGGTGGTCCGGTTGGTCGGCCGCCCCGAACTGGTCGACGAGCCGTGGTTCGCCACCGGCAGCGGCCGTGCCGCGCACGCCGACGAACTCGACGAGGCGGTCGGCGCGTGGGTGGCGAAGCGGGACCGGGACGAGGTGGTGGCCGCGTTCGAGGCCGCCCAGGCCGCCGTGGCTCCCGTCTACGACGTGCGGGACATCCTCGCCGACCCGCAGTACGCGGCGCTCGGCACCGTGGTCACCGTCCCCGACGAGGAGCTGGGCCAGGTGCGGATGCAGAACGTGCCGTTCCGGATGTCGGACAGCCCGGGGGAGATCCGGCACGCCGGCCGCCGCCACGGCCAGGACACCGACGCGGTGTTCGGCGCGCTCGGCCTGACCGGCGACGAACTGGCCGCGCTGCGCGAGCGCGGGGTGATCTGATGCTGCTCACCTGGCTCTACGTGCCCGGGGACCGGCCCGACCGGTTCGCCAAGGCGGTCGCCGCCGGCGCCGACGCGGTCATCCTCGACCTGGAGGACGCCGTCGTCGCCAGCCGCAAGGCGTACGCCCGGGACGCCGTCGCCGAGTTCCTGGCCGACCCGCAGCCGCTGCCCGTGCAGGTCCGGGTCAACGAGCTGACCGGCCCGGACCTCGACGCCGACCTGGCCGCCGTCGCGGGCCGGCCGGGGCTGGCCGGGCTGCGACTGCCCAAGGTGGAGTCCCCGGCGACCGTGGCCGCCGTGGCCGCCCGGGTCGACGCCCCGCTGCACCCGCTGGTCGAGTCGGCCGTCGGGCTGGAGTCCGCGTACGCCATCGCGGCCGCCCACCCGGCGGTGGCCTCGCTCGGGCTCGGCGAGGCCGACCTCCGCTCCGACCTGGGCGTCGCCGACGACGAGGGCCTGCTCTGGGCCCGCGGCCGGATCGTGGTCGCGGCCCGCGCGGCCGGCCTCCCGCCGCCGGCCATGTCGGTGTACGCCGACGTCGCCGACCTCGACGGCCTGGCCGCCTCCTGCGTGGCCGGCCGGCGGCTCGGCTTCCTCGGCCGGGCCGCCATCCACCCGCGCCAGCTGCCGGTGATCGCGGACGCGTTCCGCCCCGGCGACCGCGAGGTGGACCGGGCCCGGGAACTGCTGGCCGCGGTCGCCGACGCGCACACCCGCGACTCCGGCACCGTGGTGCTGCCCGACGGGCGGTTCGCCGACCGGGCCATGGTGGCCGCCGCCCGCCGGGTCGTCGACCTCGCCGCCCGCTACGCCGCCTGACGGCGCGCCCGGCCGGACCGTCTCATCGCTGCGCCGTGGCGGGCGGGGTGCGGGTGAGCTGGTCGATCCGGCGTAGCCGGCCGTCGGGTGCCAGCCGGCCGAACATATGGATCTCGGTGGCGACGGTGCGGCCGCGGGTCACCGCCGTCAGGGTGTAGCGGGCGGCGACCCGGTCGCCGCAGACCAGGGTGTCGTGGACGTCGAGGTCGCACCGGGTCACGTTCCGGCGGACCGGGCGCGCGTGCGCCATCAGCCGCGCGCGGTCGAGGTGCAGCCCGTCGCTGTGCCAGGCGATGTCGGGGGTGTGGTAGCGGTCCATCACCAGGCCCGGGTCCTCGTCGCCGAAGGCCATCTCCCACACGTATGACCGCAGGTAGTGGGCCAGGTCGTCGCGGGGCGTGGGGGCTGCCTCGGTATGCATGCGGTCCTCCGACCCCGGCTAGCTCTGACATTGCTGTCAAGGTTAAGGGCCACAGGTATCCTTGACAACCGTGTCCGAGCAAAGTCCTCCGGAACGACGTCGCCGGATGCGTGCCGAGGCCCGCCGGAGCGTCGCCGCGATCCTCGACGCCGCGATCCAGGTGCTCGGGGACCGGCCACAGGCCACCGTGGAGGACATCGCCGTCGCCGCCGGACTGTCCCGGCAGACCGTCTACGCGCACTTCCCGTCGCGGGACGCGCTCGTCGCCGCCGTGTTCCGGCGGATGACGGACGAGGTCCTCGCCGCGATGGACGCGGCCCGGCTCGACGAGGGGCCCGCACCGGCGGCGCTGCTGCGCCTGCTGGACGTGAGCTGGCGGACCGTCGACCGGTACCCGCCGCTCCCCGCGCCCGCCGCCGCCGACGACGCCGAGCTGCACGAGCCGATCGTCGGCCGGCTCACCCGGCTGATCGTTCGCGGACAGCGGGCCGGTGAGTTCGACCGGGACGCCGCGCCGGGCTGGCTCATCGCCGCGACCATCGCGCTCGGCCACGCCGCCTGGGCGGAGGTCGCCGCCGGCCGGATGCCCGCCACCGAGGCGCGCGCCGCGCTGCGCGCCGGCGTGCTGCGGCTGTACGGCGCGCCGCCGACCGCCGGCTGACCGGGCCGACCGGCACGA
>NZ_JBEXLR010000069.1:0-33066 GCF_040610095.1 Micromonospora sp. NPDC004540 | reverse complement strand
GCGCGCTCATGGACGAGATCCCGGCCGACGAGCCGTACGTGTTGCTGGAGGAGAGCCGGGAGCTGCTGCCGGCAGGTCCCGCCGCCGCCCGCCCCGGCCCACGGCGGGACCAGGCCGTCGCGCTCGGCTGGCTGGTCGGCATCTGGGTGCTGCTCTGGGGCGACCTGTCCTGGGGCAACCTGCTTGCCGGCCTGGTGATCGGCGCGGCCGTGCTGCTGTTCTTCCCGCTCCCGCCGGTCACCTTCGGCGGGCGGCTGCGCCCCGGCCCGCTGCTGGTCCTCGCGGTCACCTTCGCCGGTGAACTGGTCAGCGCCAGCCTGCACGTCGCCGCCGTCGCGCTGCGCCCCGGCTTCCGCCCGCGCGGCGCGATCATCGCGGTGCCGCTGCGGGTGCGCACCGACCTCAACCTGGCGCTCACCGCCGAGGTGATCTCCCTGGTGCCGGGGACCCTGATCCTCGAGGTGGACCGCGACCGGGGGGTGCTCTACGTGCACGTGCTCGACGTCCGCGGGCCGGAGGACCTGACCAACAGCCGGGAGCGGGTCCTCGCCGTCGAACGGCGCATCGTCCGTGCCGTCGGCTCCCCCGCGGAGGTACGCCAGCTCAGTCCCGAACCCGTCGAACGGAGGAACCACCCGTGACCGCGCTCCTCGCCCTCGCGCTGACCGTGCTGCTCTCGGTCACCGCCCTGCTCGCCCTGGCCCGGATCTACCGCGGCCCGTCCCTGCTCGACCGGGTCGTCGCCGCCGACCTGCTGCTCTCCACCATGCTCGGCGCGGTGGGCGCGGAGGCCGCGGTCAACGGCCACGCCACCACGGTGCCCGTGCTCGTGGTGCTCTCCCTGCTCGGCTTCGTCGGCTCGGTGTCCCTGGTCCGCTTCGCCGTCCGGGAGGAAGCGTGAGCGCGAGGAGTGAGCCGGGCCTGCGAGCCCCGCAGTCGCGAACGAAGGACGGCCCAGCGTGAGCGGGGCGGTCGCGGACTGGCTGGGCGGGGCCTTCCTGCTGGCCGGGGCGCTGCTCAGCCTGGTCGCCGGGATCGGCGTGCTGCGCTTCCCGGACGTGCTGGACCGGATGCACGCCGCCACCAAGCCGCAGGTGCTCGGCGTGCTGCTGCTCCTCGCCGGCCTGGCGCTGCGCCTGCGTACGCCGTCGGACCTGGGCATGATCGCGCTGGTGGCGGTCTTCCAGCTGGCCACCGCGCCGGTCGCCGCGCAGATGATCGGGCGGGCCGCCTACCGCTCCGGGCGGTTCGACCGGGACCTGCTGGACGCCGACGAGCTGGCCGGGCGGTGAACCGGACAGCGGGGAGGCTTCCGGCACCCTCAGCGAACGTCCAGCCGCCGCCGATAAAATGGCCACATGATCGACTCCTCTGCCCAGGAGGGCAGCAGTAGCCAGCCGGGTCGTGCCCGGCAACCTCTGGACCCGACGACCCCGGGAGCCATGAACCTCCCGTGCTGATCCTCGTCGGACTCGTCCTCATCATCGTGCTCACCGCCGCCACCGGTTATTTCGTGGCCCAGGAGTTCGGTTACGTCGCCGTGGACCGGGGCAAGCTCAAGCAGCTCGCCGACGGCGGCGACCCCGCCGCCGCCCGGGCCCTGGAGGTGACCGGCCGGCTCTCGTTCATGCTCTCCGGCGCCCAGCTCGGCATCACCGTGACCGCCCTGCTGGTCGGTTACGCCGCCGAGCCCTACCTGGGCGCCGGGCTGGCCGACCTGCTCGGCCTCGCCGGGGTCTCCAGCGGGGTGGCGCTGCCGCTGTCGTTGGCGCTCGCCCTCATCATCGCGACCATCGTGCAGATGGTCCTCGGCGAGCTGGCCCCGAAGAACCTGGCCATCGCCCGCGCCGAGCCCCTGGCCCGGGCACTCGCCCGGTCCACCCTCATGTACCTGCGGATCGCCGGACCGGTGATCACCCTGTTCGACCGGGCCGCCGTGCGGCTGCTCCGCCGGGTCGGCATCGAACCGATCGAGGAGCTGCCCAGCGGCGCCACCCCGGCGGACCTGGAGCAGATCATCGCCGAGTCCCGGGAGGAGGGGCACCTCGACGCCGAGATGTCCGACCTGCTGGACCGGGGGCTCGACTTCCGGGAGCTCACCGCCGGGGAGGCCATGGTCCCCCGGGTCGACGTGCACACCGTACGGGCCGACGAGCCGGTCAGCCGCGTCGTCGAGCTGCTCGACACCGGCCACTCCCGATTCCCGGTGCGCGGCGCCGAGGGCGTCGACGACCTGGTCGGCGTCATCGGCATCGCCGACGTGCTCGGGGTGCCGCCGGCCGAGCGGGCGACCACCCGGGTCGCCGCGGTGGCCGTACCCCCGTTGCTGGTGCCGGAGACGCTGCCGCTGCCGACGGTGCTGGACCGGCTCCGGGTCGGGCACCGCCAGCTCGCCTGCGTGGTCGACGAGTACGGCGGTTTCGCCGGCGTGATCACGCTGGAGGACATCGCCGAGGAGCTGGTCGGGCCGATCCGCGACGAGGACGACCCGCCGGAGCGGGCCCCCGCCCGGCAGGAGGACGGCTCCTGGGTGGTGCCGGCCCGCTGGCGGATCGACGAGGTCGCCGACAGCACCGGCATCGCGCTGCCCGAGGCCCCCGAGTACGACACGCTCTCCGGCCTGGTCATGCGGGAGCTGGGCCGGGTGCCCGAGGTCGGCGACCGGCTGGAGATCGCGCTCGCCGTCGACGGCGACGAGCCGGACGCCGGCCCGCGCGCCCTGGTCGAGGTGCTCGCCGTGGACCGGCACGTGGCTGACTCCGTCCGGCTCCAGACGACCGCCGGCGCGCACGGGGAGCAGGCGGCATGAGCGAGCGGAGCGAGCGAATCAGAGGGCTGGCCCCGCTCCGGGCTCAGGCCGCCGCCGAGCGGAGCGAGGTGGCGGCATGAGCCCGGGGTTTGCGCTCTTCTTCTCGGTGGTGCTCCTGGCGCTCAACGGCTTCTTCGTGGCGGCCGAGTTCGCGCTGGTCGCGGCGAAGCGGTACCGCCTGGAACAGATGGCCGCCGGGGGCGGCCGGGCGGCCCGCGCGGCGCTGGACGGCGTCCGCGAGCTGAGCCTGATGCTGGCCGGCGCCCAGCTCGGCATCACCCTGTGCACCCTGGGCCTCGGCGCGCTGGCCGAGCCGGCCATCGAGCACCTGCTCAGCCCGCTGCTGCATGCGGTCGGGCTGCCGGACGCGGTCAGCCACCTGGTCGGGCTGCTCGTCGCCCTGGCCCTGGTGACCTTCCTGCACCTGGTGATCGGCGAGATGGCCCCGAAATCCTGGGCGATCACCGACGCCGAGCGCTCGGCCACACTGCTGGCGCTGCCGTTCCGGGCCTTCGCCCGGGTCGCCCGCCCGGTGCTGTCCGCGCTCAACGCGCTGGCCAACGCCGTGCTGCGGCTGGTGGGCGTGCGCCAGCAGGACCAGCTCGCCCAGGTGCACGGCCCGGACGAGCTGCGCATCCTGCTGGAGCAGTCGCGCGAGCACGGGCTGCTCGGCGCCGAGCAGCACCAGTTGCTGACCAGCATGCTGGAGCTCCAGGGCACCCGGGTGGCGCAGGTGATGGAGCCGTTCGACCGGATCGTCACGGTACGCCGGACCGACACCGCCGAGCGGATCGAGCACGTCTCCCGCGACAGCGGCCGGTCCCGGCTCGCCGTGATCGACGCCGGCGGCGAGGTCTGCGGCCTCGTCCACGTCCGCGAGGCGGTCCGCGCGGTCACCACCGGCCGGCCGGCCACCGCCGGGGAGCTGATGTCCCCGGCGTTCACCCTGCCCGGCGAGGCGTCGGTCACCGAGGCGGTCGCCGCCATGCGGGGGCGGCAGGCCCAACTGGCGCTGGTCCGCAACGGCGGCGGCCCGACCCGGCCGATCGGCTTCGTCGCGCTGGAGGACCTCCTCGAGGAGGTCATCGGCGAGTTCGACGACGAGACCGACCCGGTGCCCCGAGGCCGCCGGATGCGCTGACGCTCTCCCGGCCTCTTTCGCCGACCGCTCCGGGTGCGTCTGTTGTCGCTCCGGCGACAACAGACGCACCCGCACCGTGCGCCGCGGGCGGCGCATGGCGGGGCGGGCAGCGGGAATGCCCGCGGCATGCGGCTGACCGGGGTGTCGTCGGAGTCCGTGTGGACCGGGCTGTCGGCGAGCACCACGTTGCCCAATCCGAGCACCCGTCCCGGCCTGCGCCTCCCCGGCCGGGTGACGGTGTCCGCCGGCGGCGGCGACATTGCCGTCCGGCACATCCGGCTCGGGCTGGTCGCCCAGGTCGAGCCGGAGGATCCGGAGTCGCCCCGCCGGCTGGTGCAGTACCACCAGGTGCCGATCGCCGGCCGGTTCGTGGTGCCGGCGGGGCGGCGGCGGGCGGTCGACTTCGCCATCCCGCTGCCCTGGGAGACCCCGGTGACGATCTTCGGTGGGGTGCCGCTGATGAGCCTGCGCACCGGGCTGCGTACCGAGGTGTCGGTCGACCCGGACCTGGACCAGGGCGCCATGGTGCCGGTCTTCGTCCACCCGATCCCCACCCAGCAGCACGTCCTCGCCGCGCTGGACACCCTCGGCTTCGTCATGCGGCAGGCCGGGCTCCAGCAGGGGCGGCTGCCCGGGGTGGAGCAGGCGCTCCCGTTCCACCAGCGGCTGGGTTTCTGGGTCGCCCCGCTCTATGCCGGCCCGATCACCGAGCTGGAGGTGATCTTCGTGACCAACGCGGCCGGCCTGGAGGTGCTGCTCTGGATGGACCGCCGGCTCGCCCTGGCCGGGGTGACCCACCAGAGCATCAGCCGGTTCCGGGTGTGGCACGCCGGGGCCGACCGGCGGGACTGGGTCACCACCGTGGACGGCTGGCTGCGGCACGCCATCGAGCGCCACGCCGCGGCCGCCGCGCACGCCGACTGGTCCGGCCGGATCAGCGAGTCCGCGCACGTCAGCCGTCCGCCCGATGAGCCGGTCGCGCCCGGCTACGGCCTCGGTGGCACCGCCGGCGGCGCGGGCGTCGGCGGCGGAGGCGGCGACGGCACCTGAGCGCCGGCCGCCGCCGCGGCGGGTCAGACCGAGGCGGTGGCGAGCTTCAGGCTGAAGCCGAGGAAGAGCACGGCGATGGCCGTGGTGCCGGTCGCGGCGAGCCGCTGCCGGCGGTGGAACTGGGCGGCCAGGAAGGTGCCGGTGAGGATCAGCGCGGTCAGGTAGAGCGCGCTGGTGACCTGGGCGATCAGCCCGAGCAGCAGGAAGGACAGCGCCGGCCAGGCGTAACCGGGGTCGACGAACTGGATGAAGAAGGAGATGAAGAAGAGGATCGCCTTCGGGTTGAGCAGGCTGATCACCAGCGCCCGCCGGAACGGGCTGCGCACCGCCGCCGGCTCCGCCGCGTCGATGAGCCGCGGCGTCGCCGGGTCGTTGCGGTCGCGCCAGCGCTGCCAGGCGCCGCGCAGCATGGCCAACCCCAACCACGCGAGGTACGCGGCGCCGGCGTACTTGACCACGAGGAAGAGCGCCGGGTACGCCTTGAGCAGCGACGCCACTCCGGCGGCGGAGAGGATCATCAGCACCGAGTCGCCCACGAACACGCCTCCGGCGGCCCGGTAGCCGGCCGCCACGCCACGGCGCGCCGCCGTGGAGAGCACGAAGAGCGAGTTCGGCCCGGGCAGCAGCACGATCGCCACGGTGCCCAGCAGGTACGTCCAGATGTCGGTGATCCCCAGCACGCCGGTCATCATGACGCCGAGGGCACCGCCGGACGAAGCCGTTCCCGCAGCGTGACCTGTGCGTTTGGCCACTCCGAGGCGAGCATCGAGTAGAGCGCGGACTCCCGCCAGGTGCCGTCGGCGCGCCGCCGGTTGGACCGCAGCGTCCCCTCCCGCACCGCGCCGAGCCGCTCGATGGCTCGCTGCGAGCGCTCGTTGAGCGAGCTGGTCTGCCAGGTGACCCGGATGGCGTCCAGCTCCTCGAAGGCCCGGGTGAGCAGCAGCAGCTTCGCCTCGGTGTTGATCCCGGTGCGCCACCAGGGGCGGCCGAGCTGGGTGTAGCCGATCTCCACGGTGCGCAGCTCGGCGTCGGGCTGGTAGTAGGAGGTGGTGCCGACCACCGCGCCGGTCACCGCGCAGCGCTGCACCCAGGGCATCCGCACCCCGCGTCGGTGGGCGTCGAGCGAGGCCCGGACGTAGGCCGCCATCTCCTCGACGCCGCCCGGGCGCGGGGTGCCGACGTACCGCCAGACCTCCTCGTCGTCGAGGGCGGCGTACAGCTCCTCGGCGTGGGACTCGTCGAGCGGCTCCAGCACGACGTGCTCGCCGCGCAGCACCACCGGCTCCAGCCACGGTGACGGGGCCGGCCGCAGGTACGCCGGCACCGGCGCGGTCACCCCGGCGGCTGGCTCCGGCATGCCGGCGGAGAGCCGCAGCGGCACCACCCCCGCCCAGTACGGCAGGTCGAGGTCGGCGGGATCGTCGTTGGCCCCGGCGGCCCGGGTGCGGACCGACACCTCGCGCAGCGGCAGCGCCAGCACGGCGGTCTCGGCCAGCTCCCGGCGGCTCGGCGGCCGGCTGTCGGTGCTGCGCCCGGCGGCCACCTTCTCGACCAACGCGGTGAGCACCGCGAGCTTCTCCCGCTCGTCGGTGACCAGGCGGGCGGTGCCGTGGGCGACCACGGACCGGTAGTTGGCGCTGTGGTTGAACTGCGAACGGGCGAAGACCAGCCCGTCGAGGTGGGTCACCGCGACGCAGATCGGCAGCCCGGCGTCGTCGCGGGCGGCGAGCAGCGGCCGGCTGCCGGTGGAGCCGTGCAGGTAGAGGGTGTCGCCGATCCGGACGTGCAGCGTGGGCAGCAGTCGCGGCTCGCCGTCCACGGTGAACCCGAGCGTGCAGTGGTACGCCTCGTCCAGCACGGCGTGGGCGGCGGCCTCGTCATAGCTCATCCGGGCCCGCATGCGGGTTGCGGTGGTCCGTTCGGTCGGGGGGTACATGCGACATCTCACCTTTGTTCTAGTACAATCTCCGAACTGTGGCAGCACATTATCAGGTCAGCGGCTCCTCGTCGGCGGCGATTTCGGCGAGCGTGGAAACCGGCATCCGGACCGGCGATCTCGCCCCCGGCGACGCCCTGCCCGCCGTCCGCGCCCTCGCCACCGAGCTGGGCGTCAGCCCGGCCACCGTCGCCCGGGCGTACCAGGAGCTGCGGCAGCGCGGCCTGGTGGCCACCGCCGGCCGGCACGGCACCCGGGTGCGTCCCCGCCCGCCGGTGGCCACCCGCCGCGCGGCGCTGATGCCGCCCCCGCTGCCCGGCGCCCGCAACCTCTCCGCCGGTCAGCCGGACAGCCGGCTGCTGCCGCCGCTCGGCCCGCACCTGGCCGCGCTCGCCGCCGAGATCGGCGCGCCCGGCGGCTATGCGGTCACCGCCGTCCTGCCCGAGCTGACCGCCGCCGCCCGGGACCGGCTCGCCGCCGACGGGGTGCCGGCCGACGACATCACCGTGACCGGCGGCGCGCTCGACGGCATCGAGCGCCTGCTCGCCGCCCACCTGCGCCCCGGCGACGCGGTCGCCGTCGAGGACCCCGGCTGGGCCAACCTGCTCGATCTGCTCGCCGCGCTCGGGCTGCGCGGCATCGGCGTGCCGGTGGACGACGAGGGCCCCACCACACCGGGGGTCCGGGCCGCGCTGGCCGCCGGCGCCCGCGCGCTGATCGTCACCAGCCGGGCCCAGAACCCCACCGGCGCCGCGGTCTCCGCCGACCGGGCCGCCGAGCTGCGTACGCTCCTCGCCGGCCGCACCGACCTGCTGCTGATCGAGGACGACCACGCCGCCGAGCTGGCCCGCGTACCCCTGCACCCGCTCGCCGGGGCGACCCCGGCGTGGGCCTTCGTCCGGTCGGTGAGCAAGCCCTACGGCCCCGACCTGCGGCTCGCGGTGCTCGCGGGCGACGAGGCCACCGTGGCCCGGGTGGCCGGCCGGGCCCGGGTCGGCGCAGGCTGGGTCTCCACCGTGCTGCAACGCCTGGTCCTTGCGCTCTGGCGCGACCCGGCCACCGCCGACCTGGTGCGTAGCGCGGCGGAGAGCTACGACCGGCGGCGCGACGGGCTGGTCGAGGCGCTCGCCGCGCGCGGGCTGGCCGCCCGGGGGCGGACCGGGATCAACGTCTGGGTGCCGGTGCCGGACGAGACGGTCGCGGTCACCGCCCTGCGGGACGCCGGCTGGTCGGTCGCCCCCGGCGCGCTGAACCGGATCGCCGCCGCGCCCGGCGTGCGGATCACCGTCAGCCCGCTCGACGAGGCCGACCTCGGCCCGCTCGCCGACGCGGTGGCCCGCGCGGTCCGGCCGGCGCCCGCCGGCTTCACCACCTGAGCCGTGGCATGGCCCGGCTCTCGGTGGGTACCCGCGGCCGGGAGGTGGGTGCCATGGCATCGAACGGGTCCCGGAAGACCGGTCTCTGGATCGGCGTGGCGGCGGTCGTGATCATCCTGGTGATCATCGCGATCGCGCTGGCCTCGCGGGGCGGTGGCGGTGGCAACGGATACTGACCCTGGCCAGGGCGCATCCGGCGTCGGTGCCGAAACCGGTATATAAAGCTGGCATGGCCGAGACCGAGAACGCCCCCGGAGCCCAGGAGTTCATCCCACCGCAGGCGGACACCATCGAGGAGCTGCGCACCGCTTCGGCCGGCTGCCGGGGCTGCGAGCTCTACCGGGACGCCTCGCAGACGGTGTTCGGCCGGGGCGACGAGAGCGCCCGGATGGTCCTCGTCGGGGAGCAGCCCGGCGACATGGAGGACCAGAAGGGGCTGCCGTTCGTCGGCCCGGCCGGCCGGCTGCTGCGCAAGGCCGTGGACGACGCCGGCATCGATCCCGGCCACATCTACCTCACCAACGCCGTCAAGCACTTCCGCTTCGAGCTGCGCGGCAAGCGGCGGATCCACCAGACGCCGGACCGGGTGCACATAACCGCCTGCCGGCCCTGGCTGGTCGCCGAGTTCGCCCGGCTCCATCCGGAGATCGTGGTGGTGCTGGGCGCCACCGCCGCCAAGGCGCTGCTCGGCCCGACCTTCCGGGTCACCAAGCAGCGCGGCGAGCTGATGCCCTGGCCGGCCGCCGCCCAGCACCCGGAGGACTTCGCCCGGGTCCCGGTGGACAGCGCCGGCAAGGTCGCCGACGCCCCGGACGCCCGGCTGCTGGCCACCATCCACCCCTCCGCGGTGCTGCGCGCCGACAACCAGGACGTCGCGTACGACGGGCTGGTCAAGGACCTGAAGGTGGCCGCCCGCGCGTTGCGCTGAGGCCCGGCCGCTCAGTCGCGCCCCTGCCAGGTGCAGAGGCAGACCCGGTTGCCGTCCGCGTCGGCGAGCACCCAGAAGTGCGGCGCCGCCGCGTCGCTGACGAGCGTCCCGCCGGCGGCGAGCGCGGCCTCGATGCGCGGCTTCACCTCCGCCGCGTCCACCCACACGTCGGGGTGCCAGCGCTGGCGGGGCTCGTCGCGGCCGGACTCCTGGAACCACACCGTGGGCAGCGCGCCCGCCGGATCGCGCACCTCGTCATCGCGGTGCTCCATGGCCAGCACCGCCTGCCAGAAGGGCGCCACGGCGGCGAAGTCCGGGCTGTCCAGGGCGAGTTCGAGCCGGGACACGCCGGTGTGGGCCGGCGACAGGCCGGCCTCGGCCGCGAGCGCGGAGATGGCCCGGGCCAGCCGGACGTCCCGGTCGGTGACCCCGCCCGCGTCGTGCGACCGGAGCCGCACGTCGACGTGGGTGTAGCGCAGGTCCAGGTCGGGATGGTGGTCCCGCCGCTCGGCCTCGGCGCCGATGGCGTCCACCAGCGACAGTCCGGCGGCGAAGTCCGGCGTACGGATGCGGGTGTGCAGGGCGCCGAGGAGGAAGGTCCACCCGTCCAGGGCGGCGTCCGCGATCTGCGCTCCGGTCAGCGTGCTCATCCCGCCATGCTGGCGTACCCCGGTGCGCGGGACCAGTGCGGCGGCCGGTTCGCCTCTGGGCAGCGGGGGCGGGCGGTGCCAGACTGGCCGCCATGGAGCAGCATCTCTACGAACCCGTCCACGAAGAGTTCCGGGGCCTGTGCCGTCAGTTCCTCGCCCGGGAGGCCGTGCCGCACCACGAGCGCTGGGAGGCCGACGGAATCGTCGACCGGGAGGTGTGGCGCAGGGCGGGCGCGGCCGGGCTGCTCGGCATGGACGTCGACCCCGAGCACGGCGGCGGCGGGCAGCGGGACTTCCGGTTCAACGCGGTGCTCGACGAGGAGATCATCGCGGCCGGCTGCACCGGGCTGGGCTTCGGGCTACACAACGACGTGGTGGCCCCGTACCTGACCGAGCTGACCACCGACGACCAGCGGAAGCGCTGGCTGCCGGGTTTCTGCTCCGGCGACGTGGTCACGGCCATCGCGATGAGCGAGCCGGGCGCGGGCAGCGACCTGGCCGGCATCCGCACGAGCGCGGTACGCGACGGCGACAGCTGGGTGCTCAACGGGCAGAAGACGTTCATCACCAACGGCGAGCTGGCCGACCTCGTGGTGGTGGTCGCCAAGACCGCCCCCGACCAGGGCGCGCACGGGGTGAGCCTGATCGTGGTGGAGAACGGCACGCCCGGCTTCGCCCGGGGTCGGCGGCTGGCCAAGGTCGGCCTGAAGGCCAACGACACCGCCGAGCTGTTCTTCGACGACTGCCGGGTGCCGGCGGAGAACCTGATCGGCACCGAGAACCACGGCTTCTACCACCTGATGGCCAACCTGCCCCGCGAGCGGCTGAGCATCGCGGTCGCCGCGGTGGCGGCGGCGGAGAAGCTGCTCGCGCTCACCCTCGACTACGCCCGCTCCCGGGAGGCGTTCGGCCGGCCGATCGGGCGCTTCCAGCACAACCGGTTCCTCCTGGCCGAGCTGGACACCGAGGTCACCATCGCGCGGACCTTCGTCAACCACTGCGTGGCCGAGTACAACGCCGGGCGGCTCTCGGTGACCGACGCGGCCAAGGCCAAGTGGTGGACCACCGAGCTGCAGAACAAGGTCGCCGACCGCTGCGTCCAGCTGCACGGCGGCTACGGCTTCATGCTGGAGTACCCGGTGGCGAAGGCCTGGCTGGACAGCCGGGTGCAGACCATCTACGGCGGCACCACCGAGATCATGAAGGAGATCATCGGCCGGGGGCTCGGCCTGTAGCGAAACCGGGTGCCGGCGACCCGGTCGGGTGCGGGAGGATGGGTCACCCCTTACCTCCAGGAGCGTCGCCATGGCCACCGACCTGACCGCGCCGGCCCCGAGCCGGCTCGACGTCGCCCCGATCCAGCGGCGCACCGTCCGGCTGCTCTTCCTCACCCAGATCATCGGCGGCATCGGCGTCACCATCGGCCTCTCGGTCGGCGCGCTGCTCGCCGCCCGGGTCGCCGGCACCGCCCTGGCCGGGCTGGCGCAGAGCGCCGGGGTGGTCGGCGCGGCGCTGCTCGCCGTGCCGGTCACCCGGATCATGACGGCTCGGGGGAGGCGGCCGGGGCTGGTCATGGCGTACCTGGTCGGAGCGGTCGGGGGCGTGCTGGTGGTGGCCGCGACCGTGGCGCAGCAGGTGCCGCTGCTCTTCCTCGGCATGCTGCTCTTCGGCGGCGGGACCGCGGCCAACCTCCAGGCCCGCTAC
Source organism: Micromonospora sp. NPDC004540 (assembly GCF_040610095.1). NCBI lineage: Bacteria > Bacillati > Actinomycetota > Actinomycetes > Micromonosporales > Micromonosporaceae > Micromonospora > Micromonospora sp. NPDC004540. Next base: position 21,472 of record NZ_JBEXLR010000069.1, on the reverse strand, counting down.
ACGGCCGTGGACCTGGCCGAGCCGGCCCGCCGGGGGCGCCAGCTCTCGCTGGTCGTCTGGGCCACCACCATCGGCGCGGTGGCCGCGCCGAACTTCGCCGCGCTCGCCGACGCCACCACCCGCGGCTGGGGCATGCCGGCGCTGGCCGGCCCGTTCGCCTTCAGCGCCGTCGCGTTCGTGCTGGCCGCCGTCGTCCTCGCGGCGTTGCTCCGGCCGGACCCGCTGCTCACCGCGCGCCGGCTGGCGGCGGCCGAGACCCCGGCGGACCCGGCCGCGGCGCCGGGCGGGACCGCCCGGCGCGGCGCGGGCATGGTCGCGGCCTGGCGCACGGTACGCGGCCGGCCTGCCGCCCGCCTCGGCATCGCCGCCGTGGCCATGGGCCATCTGGTGATGGTCGCCGTGATGTCGATGACCCCGGTACGCCTCGGCGAGTCGCACTCCGACGCGGACGTGCTGCGGGTGGTCGGCATCGTGCTCAGCCTGCACATCGCCGGCATGTACGCGCTCTCCCCGCTGGTCGGCTGGCTCACCGACCGGCTGGGCCGGCGTCCGGTGATCCTCGGCGGGGTGGCCCTGCTGCTGGCCGCCTGCGCGGTCGCGGGCACCGCCGGGCACCACACGCCGCTGCTCTCGGTGGGTCTGGCCCTGCTCGGGCTGGGCTGGTCGGGCACCATGGTGGCCGGCTCCACGCTGTTGTCCGAGTCGGTGCCCACCGCCGACCGGCCCGGCGTGCAGGGCCTCTCCGACCTGGTCATGGGGCTGGCCGGGGCGGGCGCGGCGGCGGCGAGCGGGTTTGTCATGCGGGCCGTGGGTTATCCGACCCTGACCCTGCTGGCGGCGATCGCGGTGGTGCCGCTGGTGGCGCTAGCGTTGCGTCCGGCACCCGTCGGGGCGCCGGAGGAACTCGGGCGTCCCGCGGACGAGGTGCCCGGCAAGGAGGAGTGACACGTGCGGCTGACCGACTTCTGGGCGCGGCTGGAGGAGGCGTTCGGGCCGGGCTACGCGGGCAGCATCGCCAGCGACCAGGTGCTGTCCCAGCTCGGCGGGCGGACCATCGAGCAGGCCCTCGCGGCGGGTGAGGAGACGCACGTGGTGTGGCGCGCCGTGGTCGCCGCCTATCCCGACCGGGTACCCGCGCGACTACGCTGAGCAGCCTTTTCGTCGATTCCGCGTGTCGCTTGTCGAGTCGTACACCTGTTCGGCTATTGTCCACAGCGGGGTGCTCGTCCACAGCTCGCGGCCCGTCGGCTGGTTTTCTGTCGGACCCAGCGCCTAGCGTGTCCGCGTGACGCGAAGCTCAGGGAAGACGCCGGCGAAGGCAGGGGTGGCAACGATGGCGGCAGGGCCGGACCGGGAGAAGGCACTCGACCTTGCTCTCGCTCAGATCGACAAGCAGTTCGGCAAGGGTTCGGTGATGCGGCTGGGGGAGCGGCCCGTCGTCCAGACGGCGGTCATCCCGACCAGCTCCATCGCGCTCGACGTGGCGCTCGGCGTGGGCGGCCTGCCCCGCGGCCGGGTCGTCGAGATCTACGGCCCGGAGTCCAGCGGTAAGACCACGGTCGCCCTGCACGCGGTGGCCAACGCGCAGCGGGCCGGCGGCATCGCCGCCTTCATCGACGCCGAGCACGCGCTCGACCCGGAATACGCGAAGGCCCTCGGCGTCGACACCGACGCCCTGCTGGTCTCCCAGCCGGACACCGGCGAGCAGGCGCTGGAGATCGCCGACATGCTGGTCCGCTCCGGCGCGATCGACATCATCGTGATCGACTCGGTCGCCGCCCTGGTGCCGCGCGCCGAGATCGAGGGCGAGATGGGCGACAGCCACGTGGGTCTCCAGGCCCGGCTGATGAGCCAGGCGCTCCGGAAGATCACCGGTGTCCTCAACAACACCGGCACCACGGCGATCTTCATCAACCAGCTCCGCGAGAAGATCGGCGTGATGTTCGGCAGCCCGGAGACCACCACCGGTGGTCGGGCGCTCAAGTTCTACGCCTCGGTCCGGCTCGACGTGCGCCGCATCGAGAGCCTCAAGGACGGCACCGACGTGGTCGGTAACCGCACCCGGGTCAAGGTCGTGAAGAACAAGGTCGCCGCGCCGTTCAAGCAGGCCGAGTTCGACATCATGTACGGCAAGGGCATCTCCCGCGAGGGCTCGCTGATCGACGTCGGCGTGGAGCAGGCGATCATCCGCAAGTCCGGCGCCTGGTACACCTACGACGGTGACCAGCTCGGCCAGGGCAAGGAGAAGGCCCGTGAGTTCCTTCGGGAGAACCCGGACGTGGCGGCCGAGATCGAGAAGAAGATCCTGGAGAAGCTCGGCGTCGGCACCGGCGCGGGCGACGCCGCCGGCGGGCCGGACCTGCCGCCGGTCGACTTCTGATCCGCTGACCCGTGGCAGGACGACGCGCCCGTACGGGGCGGGGCTGGGACGCCAGCCCGCCCCGCACGGGTGACGCCACCACTCCACCCCGGCCCCGTCGTGGCCGTCGCGGCCGGGCCGAGGAACCCGATGCCGAGACGACGCCCGCGCCGCCCCGCGACGAGGCCGAGGTGGCCCGGGAGATCTGCCTGCGGCAGCTCGCGGTCCGGCCGCGTACCCGTGCCGAGTTGGCCGGCGCCCTGGCGAAGCGGGGCATCTCCGAGGAGGTCGCCGACCAGGTTCTCGACCGCTACGACGAGGTCGGCATCGTGGACGACGCCGCGTTCGCCCGGGCCTGGGTGAGCAGCCGGCACAACGGCCGTGGGCTGGCCCGCCGGGCGCTCGCCAACGAGTTGCGCCAGCGCGGCGTCGACGGCGAGGTCGCCAGCGAGGCCCTCGACGAGTTGGACGAGGAGACCGAGGCGGAGACCGCCCGGGCCCTGGTGGAGCGGAAGCTGCGCGCGACCCGGGGCGAGCCCGACGCGGTGTTCCGTCGCCTGGTCGGCATGCTGGCCCGCAAGGGCTACCCGGCCGGCGTGGCCATCCGGGCCGTCAAGGACGCGCTGGCCGCGCAGAGCGCCGAGGCGGCCGAGTTCGCCGAGCACATCGACGCAGACGCCCTCGCCGACGCCGAGCACGACCTCGACCCCGCCTCCCGCCCCCTCGACTGACCCCGGCCGGCCGCGTCGGCGAGCGTCGGGGATGACGCGACGTCAGGATCGACTCCCGGGGAGGTGTGCGGCCGTGTTGAAGGCTTGTCTGAACGGCGGACGGCGGCGGGCGGAGCATCCAGCCGTGCCGGTGACACCGGGGGAGCTGGCGGCCGAGGCGATCCGGTGTGCGGCGGCCGGGGTGGCGGCGGTGCACGTGCACCCGCGCGACGCCGGCGGCGGCGAGTCACTCGACCCGGGCGTGATCGCCGCAGCGGTGACCGCGATCCGCACCGCCCGGCCCGGGCTGCCCGTCGGGGTGAGCACCGGCGCCTGGATCGCCCCCGAGCCCGCCGACCGGGTCGCCGCCGTACGCGCCTGGACGGTCCTGCCCGACTTCGCCTCGGTCAACGCCCACGAACCCGGTGCGGCGGCCGTCGCGGCCGCCCTGCACGAGCGGGGCGTCATGGTCGAGGCCGGCCTCTGGACGGTGGCGGCGGTCGACGCCTGGCGCCGCTGGCCGGCACCGACCGGGCGGATCCTCGTCGAGTGCCTGGCCGAACCGGTCGACGCGGCCCTCGCCGACGCCGCCGCCATCCTCGCTGCCCTGCCCGCCGACCGCCCGCCGGTGCTGCTGCACGGCGAGGGCCCGGCAACCTGGCCGGTGCTCGTGGAGGCGGTACGCCGCGGCCTGGACACCCGGATCGGCCTGGAGGACACCCTGGCGCTGCCGGACGGCACTGTCGCCCCGGACAACCTGGCGCTGGTGACGGCGGCCCGCGCCCTCGGCGCGCACTGATCCGGCCACCGCGCCTGCTGGAAGCGATCGTGCGCGACCGTGCTGACTCCGTGCCACCGTCTGCCGGCTCGGCGCTGTGCTCGCCCAGGTCCGCGCCTTCTCCCGCCGCCGGTGCACAGCACCGGGGAGATCTTGGTACGAAGCGGCCCCCAGAGGGGCCATTTCGCACCAAGATCTTTAAGCGGAGGGGTGGCGACGCGAGATCTTGGAGACTTTCCGTTCGGAAAGCCTCCAAGATCCGTCGGCCACCGTCCGAACGGAGCTACCGCCACCTCCGCGGGACCCCCGACGGGGCGGTGAAACGCGAATCACTCTTGCGGAAAGTTGTGGGCTTGGCGGAGCCGACGACGAGTAACCCCGGGCCCCGGCCCGAAGCGGTCGCGTTGTGGCTCTGAGCAGGTCGGGAACGCGACCAAGGCGGCCGTGACGGGTGAGTTTTGTCCGGTCGTGTCCGGCATCTGGACAGCGCTGCGTGACGCCCCAACTTCTCTCCGTCCGGGTGGTTTGATCATGAGTCCTTGACCGAACGGCCCCTCGCGACCTAGCCTCGCCATACAGGCTCACTTTGCCCGACCAGCGCAGGCTAAGCGCACAACATAGATCGCGTAACAGAACAGCATCACTTTGGCCAGCTACACCGGCCTTTGACGGCAAGCTCCGGGACGGTGCGCCCGGAGCCGACCCGACAACTGCAACCGGCCGCCGGCGATGTCCCCCGAGGGGCACCGCCGACGGAAAGCTACCCACAGCCAGCCGCTCCGGTCGGGCGTCCAGAGCTGCAGGTGCGTGCCGTCCGCACGCCGCCTGCGGTGCCGACGTTCAGGGGAGGCGGCCATGGCGGGGCGGCAGAGGTTCACCGGCGGTCTTCCACGCGCTGCCGGCCGCTCCTCGCCCGACGACTACCCTCGGCCGGCAGCGGCGTGCCGTCGAAGGTGATGGTGCCCGAGTTGATCGGCTCCAGCCGGTTGATCGTGCGGCAGAGCGTCGACTTGCCGGAGCCGGACGGGCCGATGACCACGACCACCTCGCCCCTGCCGACGGAGAGCGAGACGTCGTCCAGCACGTGCAGCGGGCCGAACCACTTGTTCACCCCGTCCAGCACGATCAGCGGTTCGCCCGTCGTCACGTCGTTCACCGTCCCTGTCGTCCGTACCGAAAGCGGGGTCGCGAGACCCCTGGTTGGGCCACTGTAGGCGGCGTCATGTGGCGGAACGCAACTCGAATGGTCACGGAGCGGTAACACCGGTCACCGCCGTGCCCGTGAGTCCGAATTCCGTCACGGAACGGGGCGTCCGAGTGGCGGCCACGACGGTTCACGGAGATCATGTGGGGATGACCGAAGCGCTCCGGCTGACCGATTACGCCCGCGGCGGCGGCTGCGCCTGCAAGATCCCGCCGGGCGAGCTGGAGACGATGGTCGCCGGGCTCGCCCCGGCCGTCGGCGCCGCCGACCTGCTGGTCGGTCTGGAGCACGGCGACGACGCCGCGGTGGTCCGGCTGGACGAGCGCACCGGCCTGGTGAGCACCGCCGACTTCTTCACCCCGGTGGTCGACGACGCCTACGACTGGGGGCGGATCGCCGCCGCCAACGCGCTCTCCGACGTGTACGCCATGGGCGGCACCCCGCTCGTCGCGCTCAACCTGCTCTGCTGGCCCCGCGACGTGCTCCCGCTGGAACTGGCCCGCGAGGTGCTGCGCGGCGGTCAGGACGTGGCCCGGGAGGCCGGCTGCCACCTGGCCGGCGGGCACAGCGTCGACGACGACGGGCCGAAGTACGGCCTGGCCGTCACCGGCGTGGTCCATCCCGAGGAGCTGATCACCCTGGACGCCGGCCGGGCCGGCCTGCCGCTGTCGTTGACCAAGCCGCTCGGCGTCGGGGTGCTGAACACCCGGCACAAGCGGACCGGGGAGCGGTTCCCGGAGGCGGTCGCCTCGATGGCCCGGCTCAACCGGGACGCGGCCCGGGCGGCGGTCGCGGCCGGGATCCGCTGCGGCACCGACGTGACCGGCTTCGGGTTGCTCGGGCACGCCTCGAAGCTGGCCCGGGCCAGCCGGCTCACCGTGGCGATCGACGCGGCCGCGGTGCCCTACCTGCCGGCCGCGCGGGAGGCGCTGCGCGACGGCTACGTCAGCGGCGGCACCCGGCGCAACCTGGACTGGGTGACCCCGTGGACCGACTTCGGCGGGGTCGACGAGGGGGAGCGGCTGCTGCTGGCCGACGCGCAGACCTCGGGCGGCCTGCTGGTCGCGGGCGAGGTGCCGGGCGGCACGGTGATCGGTGAGCTGCTGCCGGCGAGCGAGCACCTGATCCGGGTCCGCTGAAAGGCCGCGCCGGCATTCGCGAATCCGGCACCATACTCCCGTGGTCCACGTCGCGCCGGCGGCACCATACCCGATAAACTGTCATCTTCCCGCTACTCTGGGCAACGTCGCCCCGGGAAATTTTGCCCGGAATGGTCACAGACCGGTAACTTGCGCCCGGCTGAGGTCATATGCACCCCACCATCGTCAGTAAGGCCCGATCCGGAGGCCGGTGGAACGAGCGCAGCGAGGAGGCGGCATGACCGAGCTGTGGAACTGGAGAATCGACGGCGCGGCGCCCGTGGAGGTCTACCCGGCGCTGGCCGAGGCGCTCGGCCGGGTGGTGATGCCCCTCGCCGTCGCCGACCCGGTCCGACTGCCCGCGTACGCGGTGGTGTGCGACGTGTGGGAGGCGCCCGGGGCGTACGGGACCGTGGTCGACTGTTACGGGGTGCCCGAGCGGCTGCCGGAACTGCCCAGCATCGCCGCGCTGGCCCGGCTGCTCGACCGCAACTGCCTGATGCGGGACGACACGCTCGACGCCGGGCGGCACCTGCTGGTCGCCCCGGACGGCACGATCCGCCCGGTGCACTTCGACGTGGTCGAGACCGACGACGGCGAGGTCCTCAGCGGCCAGCGGCTCTGCACCGTGGCGGACCCCCGCTGCCGGGGCTGGTCGCAGTGCCACCGCTCCCGGTGGGCTCCCGACTCGGTCGCCCCGGCCCTCGCCGCCGCCTGACCGGGCGGCGGGGGCAGCCCCGGCACAGCGCTCCACACTTGCCCGCCGCCTGACCAGGCGGCGAGGGCGGCCCGAGACCCGGCCGGCTCAGCCCTGGGTCGCCGGCTGCTGGCCCCGGACCACGAGCTGGTCCAGGAGCGTGGCGGTGGCTGCCGCCACGGCGTCGACCGCCGAGTCGAACGCGGCGGCGTTGTGCGCCGCGGGGGCGCGGAACCCGGAGATCTTCCGGACGTACTGGAGCGCGGCCGCCCGGATGTCCTCCTCGGTCACCACCGGGACGTACGGCTCACGCAGGGTCTTGATGCTCCGGCACACGGCTCCTCCTCGTTCGGTCCGACCAGCTCCGCCCGGATACGCTGTCCGGGTCATGACTACCGCAGCCGCGGGCAGCCCGCGCACCTACCAGGTGCGCACGTACGGCTGCCAGATGAACGTGCACGACTCCGAGCGCATTTCCGGCCTGCTCGAACAGGCCGGTTACGTGCGCGCCGCCGAGGCCGACGAGCAGCCCGACGTGGTGGTGTTCAACACCTGCGCCGTCCGGGAGAACGCCGACAACCGGCTCTACGGCAACCTGGGCCATCTGCGCCCCGTGAAGGACAAGCACCCGGGGATGCAGATCGCCGTCGGCGGCTGCCTGGCCCAGAAGGACCGCGGCGACATCGTCCGCAAGGCCCCCTGGGTGGACGTGGTCTTCGGCACGCACAACATCGGCTCGCTGCCGGTGCTGCTGGAGCGGGCCCGGCACAACGCCGCCGCCGAGGTGGAGATCCTCGAATCCCTCGACGTCTTCCCGTCCACGCTGCCGACCCGGCGCGAGTCGACGTACGCCGGCTGGGTGTCGATCTCGGTGGGCTGCAACAACACCTGCACGTTCTGCATCGTTCCCTCCCTGCGCGGCAAGGAGAAGGACCGTCGCCCCGGCGACATCCTCTCCGAGGTGCGCGCCCTGGTCGACGAGGGCGTGCTGGAGGTGACCCTGCTCGGGCAGAACGTCAACTCCTACGGGGTGGAGTTCGGTGACCGGTACGCCTTCGGCAAGCTGCTGCGCGCCTGCGGTGACATCGAGGGGCTGGAGCGGGTCCGGTTCACCAGCCCGCACCCCAAGGACTTCACCGACGACGTGATCGCCGCGATGGCCGAGACGCCCAACGTCTGCCACTCGCTGCACATGCCGCTCCAGTCCGGCTCGGACGACGTGCTGCGGGCCATGCGCCGGTCGTACCGCTCGGAGCGCTACCTGGGGATCATCGAGAAGGTCCGGGCCGCGATGCCCGACGCGGCGATCACCACCGACATCATCGTCGGCTTCCCCGGCGAGACCGACGCCGACTTCGAGAAGACCCTCGACGTGGTCCGCGAGGCCCGCTTCTCGTCCGCGTTCACCTTCCAGTACTCCAAGCGCCCCGGCACCCCGGCCGCGACCATGGACGGCCAGCTGCCCAAGCAGGTCGTGCAGGAGCGGTACGAGCGGCTGATCGCCACGGTCGAGGAGATCACCTGGGCGGAGAACCGGAAGCTGGTCGGGGAGACCGTCGAGGTGCTGGTGGCGGTCGGCGAGGGGCGCAAGGACGAGCGCACCGGCCGGCTGTCCGGCCGCGCCCGGGACGGGCGGCTCGTGCACTTCGACGCCGGCTCGCTCGCCGGGCAGGTCCGGCCCGGCGACATCGTGCACACCACGGTCACCTACGCCGCCCCGCACCACCTCAACGCCGACGGGGAGCCGCTGTCGCACCGGCGTACCCGGGCCGGTGACGCGGCCGAGGCGGGGCGCGCCCCGCGTACCCCCGGGGTGCTGCTCGGGCTGCCGACGATCGGCGCGCCGGCCGCGGTGCCCGCCCCCACCGGCGGCTGCGCCGCGCACTGACCGACCGCCGACGGCCGGGACCGCCCCGTGGCGGCCCCGGCCGTCGCGTCTTCAGCAGGCGGTGCCGTTGAGCTTCACGGCGCCCGGTGCGGCGGCCGTGCCGTTGGCGGTGAAGCCGACGGTCACCGAGGCGCCCGGCGCCAGCGACGACGCCCAGGCCGGTGCGGCCGCCGTGACCGTGGTGCCGGACTGGGTGACGGTGGCGTTCCAGCCGCTGGCCAGCGTCACCCCGGACGGCCAGGTCCAGGTGGCCGACCACGGGTTGAGCGCGCCGGTGCCGGTGTTCTTCACGGTCAACTCGCCCTGGAAGCCGCCCTGCCACGCGTTGACCTGCTTGTAGGTGGCCGTGCAGCCGCCGGTCGGAGCGGGCGTGGTCGGCACCGGCGTGGTGGGCGCCGGGCTGGTGGTGCCGCCACCCGCCGGCGGGATCAGGTAGGGCTGGAGGATGTCCTGCTTGGCCTGGTTGATGGTGGTCCAGTCGTCGTTGGCGATGCCGCCGGTGTCACCCGAGTTCGGGTTCCACGACCAGTAGGTGAAGGACATGCCGGTCACCCCGGCCCCGGTGTAGGCCATCAGGTTCTGCAACCAGACCTTGTCCTTCGGGTCCTGGAGCGTGCTGCCGAACTCGCCCATCATGATCGGCGCGATGTTCTGCTTGTAGAGGTAGCCCCAGTACCTGTCCCAGATGCCCGGCATGTTCGCCGGGTACGTCGGGTCGTCGAACCAGGTCTGCCGGTAGACCGAGGTGGCGTACTCGTGCGGGGAGTAGACCAGCCGGTCGGCCACGTTCAGCCGGACCGGGAACTGCCCGGCCTTCGACAGGTTGCCGCCCCACCAGCCGCAGTCCTCGTCGTTGCTCGGGTCGTTGTCCCAGACGTTGGACAGGCCGCCGCTCGGGCAGCTCACCCCCTCCACGAAGACCAGCCAGTTCGGCTGCACCCCGAGAATCGCGTTGCCGGCCCGTTCGGCGGCCAGCCGCCAGTCCCGGGCAGTGTCGCCGCAGCCCCAGCAGGCGCCCGTGGCCGCCGGGTTGGTGCCCTCGGCGTGCGGCTCGTTGTGCAGGTCCGCGCCGATCACCGTGGGGTTGTTCGCGTACCGCTGGGCGAGCATCTTCCAGTCGGCGATCCAGGTCGCCTCGGAGACCGTCGAGGTGTACCAGAGCGGCGACTGCCCGGCCGAGGTGGGCCGGTGCCGGTCCAGGATCACCCGCATCCCCTTGCCGCCCGCGTAGTCGATCACCTTGTCGAGGATCTGCAACGGGGAGAGCCCGACCAGGTCCGGGTTGACGAAGTCGTTGATGCCGGTGGCCGTGGCGCCCGGCTTCAACGCGTCGTTCGAGTAGGGGATGCGCAGCGTGTTGTAGCCCAGCCGGGCCATGGTGTCGAGCTGGCCGCGCCACGGGTTGCTCGACCACAGACCGTGGAAGGTCTTGTTGTCGGTCTCCATGCCGAACCAGTTGATGCCGGTGAGCCGGACCGTGGCCCCCGTGCTGTCGACGATCTTGTTGCCGCTGGTGTGCAGGTAGCCGGTGCCGGTGCCGCCGGTGGCGGCGGCGGCCGGGGTGGTGCTGACGGCGGCGGCGACGAGGACGCCGGCCGCGGCGGTGGCGAGCGCCGCGAGGGCGCCGCCGAGGGCGGTGGGTCGGTGCATGGCGAGCTCCACTTCGGATGCCCGCGCCGCGCAGGCGCCGCGGGCGGAAAGACCAAGGGAGACGGCCCGCTCGTCATCGAGTACGCGGACAGCGCGCGCCGGGCCGTGTCACGTGGACGGCCACCCGCGGGGGAAGCACCGGCGATCGTCGACGGCGGGATCGGCCGTCGTGCCCTCGTGCCGGTGCTGGAACCTGGCTCCGCCGCCCATTCTGATCAGTGCGGCTCGATGCCGTCAAACGACGATCCACCGATCACGGTGGCGCCCGGTCCCGTGGTGGGGGCCGCGGGCTTCCGGCGAAGCTCGGCTCAGCCGACCTTGCTCGGCCAGCTGGAGGAACTGCCAATTCCGCTCCCGGCCGTCCTGCCTGGACACCCGTTCACCTTTTGCGTCTTCGGTCACGGCTGTCGAGCGGCGATCCCGCTTCCGGCCAACGATGGGGCGGCAGCCGCAGGAGTGCCGGGAACGGGGGGACGACGATGCGTGTGACAGCCGGGTGCAGGGACCACCGACGAACACTGGCGGCATTCGTGCTGCTCGCCCTCGTGGCGGCGCTGGCGCCGGCCGCGCCGGCCCGGGCGCTCGGGCTGTCCGCGCCGAAGACCGTCACCGCGACGGCGCTCTCCCATGGGCAGATCCGGCTCACCTGGACGGCGGGCACCGGCGCCAGCGGCTATCGCGTGCTGCGGTCCGCCAGCAGCGGCGGGCCCTACCAGCAGGTCGCGTCCACCGCCCAGCGGGAGTGGACCGACGCGGGCCTCACCGCGGCCAGCCGCTACTGGTACGTGGTGGTGAGCACCAGCGGCGACCTGACCTCCCGGCCGTCCCGCGAGGTCAGCGCGGTGACCTGGATCAGCCCGCCGCGGGGCGTCCGGGCCACCGGCGCCACCGACCGGATCACGCTGTCCTGGGAACCGAGCCCGGGCGCGACCGGCTACACGGTGCTGCGCTGGAACAACGGCAGCTACGAGAGTCGGGGCGACACCACGGGCACCAGCTTCGTCGACACCGCGGTGACCACCGGCCCCGAGTACCTCTACCGGGTCCGGGCCGTCTCGGCCGCGTCGAGCAACGAGTCCGCCGAGGTCTGGGCCCGCGTCGGCGCGCCGAGCAGCATCACCCTGACCGTCTCCCCGGCGCGCACCGAGGCAGGGCAGGGCGCGCTGCTGACCGCGAAGGTCGTCGCCGCCGATCCGGACACCCCGACGTTCCTCGGCGGCGTGCGCTTCTACGCGGACGGCCAGGCGCTCCCGGGCGCCTGGCTCGACTCCTCCGGCCGCGCCGAGATCGTCACGAGCCTGCCGGTCGGCGCCCACACCCTGCACGCCCAGTTCGCCGGCAGCCAGACACCGGCCGTCGGCGCCAGTGCCTCGGCCGCCGTCACGCACACCGTCGTGCCCGCGTACGGCCAGGTGAACTATGGCTCCTACCGCAGCTACGGCTTCGGCACGGTGGTCCCGTCGAGCGTGGCCGTGGCGGACGTGACCGGCGACGGCCGGGGCGACCTGCTGATGGGCACCTACACGTACGCGGAGCTGCCGGAGGACAACTGCAAGCTCCTCGTACTCGCCCAGCGGCCCGACGGCACCCTCGCCCCGCCACAGGTCCTCGCCACGCACGGCTACCCGAACGGGACCGTCGTCCTCGCCACCGGCGATGTGGACGCCGACGGCGACACCGACGTCGCGGCGATCGCCGACTCCGGGGTGGACGTGTTCCTGCAACAGGCCGGCGGCCTGGCCGCACCGGTCCTGCTGCCGTTGGCGACCCGTCCCACCGACCTGCGGCTGGCCGATCTGAACGCCGACGGCCGGGCCGACCTGGTCGTCGCCGAGCAGGACCGGCTGACCGTGCACCGCAGCGTGGACGGCCGGACCTTCGCCCCGCCGGTCCTCGTCGACGACGGCTACGACCGGGGCCTGGTGGACACCGCCGACCTCGACGGCGACGGCCGCCGCGACATCGTCCAGTTGACCCACACCACGGCGACGGTGGAGGTCTTCACCCAGACCGTCGAGGGGGGCTTCGCCCGCGCCGGCGCGTACCCGGTGCCCGACGGGACCGCCCGGGGCGTCGGGTCGATGGCGGCCGGCGACCTGACCGGGGACGGGCGGGCGGACGTCGCGGTGACGGCGGGCGGCAACAAGCCCGCCTCCCGGCTCCTGGTGTTCCCGCAGACCGGCGCCGGCGCCCTCGGCGCCCCGGTCGCCTACCCGCACTACGACATCCCCCAGCCGGTGGTGCTGGCCGACGTGAACGGCGACGCCCTGCTCGACGCGGTGACCGCGCACGGTGGCTGGCAGGCGGCGGGGGTCTCGTTGCAGCGCCCCGACGGCCAGCTCGGCCGCGAGCGCTTGTTTGGTCTGCCCTACGCCAGCAGCTACCCCGGCCGGGGCCTCGCCGTCGGCGACCTCACCGGCGACGGCCGGCCGGACCTGGTCCTCGCCGACTACAACAGCGGGGTCGTGGTGCTGCCGCAGGTCTGAACACCGGGCGGACACGCGGAAGCCCCCGGTCCCGAGGCGGGACCGGGGGCTCCCGGGTGAAGCTGAAGCTCAGCCGGCCTGCTCGGCCAGCTGGAGGAACTGCCGCTTCGACGCGAGCGCCTGCTCGGCCTCCTTGATCCGGCGGGCGTCGCCGGCCGCCTGCGCCCGGGCCAGCCGGTCCTCGGCCTCGGCGACCTGGGCCCGCATCTGGGCCAGCAGCGGGTTGTCCTCCTTGGAGGTGCGCCGCCACGCCGAGTCCATGACCTCGCGGACCTTGTCGTCCACGACGCGCAGCCGGCGCTCCAGCCCGGCGGCCGCCTCACGGGGCACCCGGCCGGCCTCGTGCCACTGCGCCTGGATCTCCCGCAGCTTCGCCTGGGCGCCCTTCGGGTCGCCGTCGACGTCGAGCGCCTCGGCCTCGGCGAGCAGGGCCTGCTTGCGCTCCAGGTTGGCGCGCTGCTCGTTGTCGCGCGCCGAGAAGACCTCGCTGCGCCGGGTGAAGAACTCGTCCTGCGCGGCCCGGAATCGCTCCCAGAGCTTCTGCTCGGCCTCCTTGGAGGCGCGCGGCGCGGCCTTCCACTGGGCCATGAGGTCCTTGAGCTGGTTGGCGGTGACGCCCCAGTCGGTCGACTCCTTGAGCTTCTCGGCCTCGGCGACCAGTTCCTCCTTGATCCCCTGCGCCTGCTTGCGCTGCTGGTCGAGGGAGGCGAAGTGGGCGCCCCGGCGCCGGGTGAAGCCGTCCCGCGCGGCGGCGAACCGCTTCCACAGCTCACCGTCGGCCTTCTTGTCGACCCCGCGGATGGTCTTCCACTCGTCGAGGATCTCCTTGAGCCGGTCGCCGGCGGTCTTCCAGCCGGTCGACTCGGCGGCCAGCTTCTCCGCCTCCTCGACCAGGGCGGTCTTGCGGGCGAGGGCCTCGCCGCGGGCGGCGTCCCGGGCGGCCCGGGCCTCGCCGGCCTTCTCCTCGGCCACCGCGGCCAGCTTGTCCAGGCGTGCGGCCAGGGCGTCGATGTCCCCGACGACGTGCGCCTCGGCCAGCGAGGCGCGGATCCGCCGGATCGTGGTCAGCGAGTGGCCGGCGTCCGCCGCGCCGGAGTTGAGCCGGGCCTCGGTCAGGTCCACCTCCGTCACCAGGTCGGCGAAGCGCCGGGCGAAATGGGCGAGCCCTTCCTCCGGTGCCCCCGCCTGCCAGGATCCGACCACCCGCTCGCCCTCGGCGGTCTTGACGTAGACGGTGCCGTCCTCGTCCACCCGTCCGAAGGCAGTCCAGTCGCTCATGTGCCCATCCTCGTTCTCCCGGCGTCGACGGGACACCTCCCGCGATCGCCGCCACGGCGCAGCAAAGTTTCTCCCGGCATTGTCACAGGTCCGACCCGGTCCGTGTCGAGCGCCTGTCGTCGACCGTGACCATACGGTGTCGTAGCGCCTCGATGACCGGATCGGCGCGGGGACGCACCGAGGGATACGGATAGGTTGGTGCCGTGCCTCTGGTCGCCGCCGCCGTCTGCCCCCACCCGCCCCTGATCGTGCCCGAGCTGGCCGGCGCCGCCGCGCCCGAGCTGGACGACCTCCGCGCCGCCGCCGACGCGGCCGTGGCCCGGCTGCTGGCCGCCGATCCCGAGGCGATCCTGCTCGTCGGCGCCGGGCCGGAGAACAGGACTTTTCATGCGGCCGACTCCGGCTCGCTACGCGGCTACGGACTCGACCGGCCGGTGCGGTTGTGGAAGACCGCCTGCTCCGGAGCCGAGGTGCTGCCGCTCAGCCTGACCATCGGCGCCTGGCTGCTGAACCGGTCCGGGACCGAGCTGCCCCGGCTGGCCCGGGCGGTCGCCGGCGACGCCTCCCCGGCCGAGTGCGCCGCCCTCGGCGCGGACCTGGCCGCGGAGACGGACGGGCGGATCGCGCTGCTGGTGCTCGGGGACGGGTCGGCCTGCCGCGGCGTCAAGGCGCCCGGCTACGACGACCCGCGCGCGCCCGCGTACGACGAGGGGGTGGCCGCGGCCCTGGCCGGCGCGGACGCCGAGGCCCTGCTCGGCCTGGACCCGGGGCTGTCGGCGGAGCTGAAGGCCGCCGGGCGGGCGCCGTGGCAGGTGCTGGCCGGCGCGGCCCGGGCGGCCGGCGGCGACTGGCGCGGCGACGTCAGCTACCACCAGGCCCCCTACGGCGTTGCCTACTTCGTGGCGAACTGGGAGAAGGTGTGACGGGGACCGTGGTGGCCGTGGTCGGGCCGACCGCGGCGGGCAAGTCGGCGCTGAGCATCGCCCTGGCGCACGCCCTCGACGGCGAGGTGGTCAACGCCGACTCCATGCAGCTCTACCGGGGCATGGACATCGGCACCGCCAAGCTGACCCCGGCCGAGCGGGAGGGCGTGCCGCACCACCTGCTCGACATCTGGCCGGTGACCGAGCCGGCCAGCGTCGCCGAATACCAGAAGCTGGCCCGCGCCGCGGTCGACGACATCCTGGCCCGGGGGAGGGTGCCGCTGCTGGTCGGCGGCTCCGGGCTCTACGTGCGGGCCGTGCTGGAGCAGTTCGAGTTCCCCGGCACCGACCCGGCGGTGCGGGAGCGGCTGGAGGCGGAGCTGGCCGCGGTCGGCCCGGCGCCGCTGCACGCCCGGCTGGCCGAGGCCGACCCGGTGGCCGCCGCGGGCATCCTGCCGAGCAACGGCCGGCGCATCGTCCGGGCCCTGGAGGTCGTCGAGCTGACCGGCGCGCCGTTCACCGCGTCGCTGCCCGCCCCGACGCCGTACTACCCGTCGGTGCAGCTCGGCGTCGACCTGGACACCGCGCTGCTGGACGAGCGGATCGCGCTGCGGGTGGACCGGATGTGGGCTGACGGCCTGGTCGCCGAGACGCAGACCCTGGTCGGCGCGGGCCTGCCCGAGGGGCGAACGGCCAGCCGGGCGCTCGGCTACCAGCAGGTGCTGCGCTTCCTGGCCGGGGAGCTGACCGAGACCGAGGCGTACGAGGAGACCATCCGGGCCACCCGGCGCTTCGTCCGCCGGCAGCGCTCCTGGTTCCGCCGCGACCCGCGGGTCCACTGGCTGGACTCGGCCTCGCCCGCGTTTCTCGACACTGCCCTGCGGGTGGTCGCCGAGCATCGGGAATGATGGAGGCGTGGAGTTCACCAAGGGCCACGGCACCGGCAACGACTTCGTCATCCTGCCCGACCCGGACGGGGCGCTCGACCTGACGCCCGGCCTGGTCGCCGCGCTCTGCGACCGGCGGCGCGGCCTCGGCGGCGACGGCGTGCTGCGCGTGGTCCGCGCCGCCAAGCACCCCGAGGGCGTCGCGCTGGCCGGCGAGGCCGAGTGGTTCATGGACTACTGGAACTCCGACGGCTCGTTCGCCGAGATGTGCGGCAACGGCGCCCGCGTCTTCGTCCGCTACCTGCTGGAGACCGGGCTGGCCACCCCGTCCGGCCCGGCGCTGCCGGTGGCCACCCGCGCCGGCCTGGTCCGCGCCCGGGTCGAGGGGAGCGAGGTCGCCGTCGAGATGCGCCGCCCCCGGCTGCACGACACGGCGACCGCCACCGTGGGCGGGCTCACCCTGACCGGCGCGGCCGTGGACGTGGGCAACCCACACCTGGTCTGCGCCCTGCCCGCCAGCCTGGACCTGGGCGTCCTGGACCTCACCCGGGCGCCCGACGTCGACCCGTCCCTCTTCCCGTCCGGGGTGAACGTCGAGTTCACCACTCCGGGCGAGCCCGTCGAGGGCACCGACGCCCACGTGCTCATGCGGGTCTACGAGCGGGGCTCGGCCGAGACGCTCTCCTGCGGCACCGGCGCCTGCGCGGTGGCCGCCGTGGCGCTGCGCGACGCCGGCCGGGAGACCGGCGCGGTGACCGTCGACGTCCCCGGCGGCCGCCTCACGGTCACGGTCACCGACGACGCCTGCTGGCTCGCCGGCCCAGCCGTCCTGGTCGCCACCGGCGAGATCAACCCGGCGGCGCTCCCGGCGTGAGCGCCCTCACCGAGTTGACCAAGAAGTTCGCAGGCCCGCCCGAGACGCAAACCACCCGGAAGGCGTCCGTCAGACGCCGGGCGCTGCGGTGATCATGAGGTTAGCCCGTTGGTTTGTCCCGGTTCGGGGCGGCCAAGTTCATGATCAACGCGTCAGGGCCCGGAAGCCGGTCAGGGGGTGGCGCTGGCGTTGGCGGCGATCTCGGGGAGGTCGGCCGGGCCGGGGTCGGCGGCCGGCGGCGGGGTCGTTGACGGGTTCTGGGCGGCGGCGCGCACCGCGGCGGCCACCGCGGGGGCGACCCGCGAGTCGAAGACGCTGGGCACGATCACCGTCGGGTTGATCTTTTCTTCGCCGACCACGTCCGCGATGGCCCGGGCCGCCGCGATCGCCATCTCCTCGGTGAACTCCTCGGCGTGCGCGTCGAGCATGCCGCGGAAGACGCCCGGGAAGGCGAGCACGTTGTTGATCTGGTTCGGCTGGTCGGACCGGCCGGTGGCGACCACGGCGGCGTGCTTGCGGGCCTCCCGCGGGTCCACCTCCGGGTCGGGGTTGGCCAGCGCGAAGACGATCGCGTCCTTGGCCATGGTGGCGATGTCGTCGCCGGTGAGCAGGTTGGGCGCGCTCACCCCGATGAAGACGTCGGCGCCGCGTACCGCGCCGGGCAGGTCGCCGGAGTAGTTCTCCTTGTTGGTGTGCTCGGCCAGCCACTGCCAGGCCGGGTTGAGGTCGGGCAGCCCGCGGTGCAGGGCGCCCTGCCGGTCGTACGCGATGATGTCGCCCACGCCCTGCCGCAGCAGCAGCTTCATGATCGCGGTGCCGGCCGCGCCGGCGCCGGAGACCACGACGCGGACGTCCGAGAGGTGCTTGCCCACGACGCGCAGCGCGTTGGTCAGCGCGGCCAGCACGCAGATCGCGGTGCCGTGCTGGTCGTCGTGGAAGACCGGGATGTCCAGCGCCTCGCGCAGCCGGGCCTCGATCTCGAAGCAGCGCGGCGCGGCGATGTCCTCCAGGTTGATGCCCCCGTACGCGGGCGCGATCGCCTTGACGATCTGCACGATCTCGTCGGTGTCCTGGGTGTCCAGCACCACCGGCCAGGCGTCCACCCCGCCGAAGCGCTTGAACAGGGCCGCCTTGCCCTCCATCACCGGGAGCGACGCGGCCGGCCCGAGGTTGCCCAGGCCGAGCACGGCCGAGCCGTCGCTGACCACGGCGACGGTGTTGCGCTTGATGGTGAGCCGGCGGGCGTCGGCCGGGTTCTCGGCGATCGCCTGGCAGACCCGGGCCACCCCAGGGGTGTACGCGCGGGACAGCTCGTCGCGGGTGCGCAGCGCGACCTTCGAGCTGACCTCGATCTTGCCGCCGAGGTGCAGCAGGAACGTCCGGTCGGAGACCTTCCGGACGTCCACCCCGTCGAGGGCGGTCAGCGCGTCGACCACCTGGTCGGCGTGGCTCGCGTCGGCGGTGTCGCAGGTGAGGTCGACGATCACGTGGGCCGGGTCGGAGTCGACCACGTCCAGCGCGGTGACGATGGCGCCGGCCTCGCCCGCCGCGGTGGTCAGCCGCCCGATGGAGGAGGCGTCCGCGGGCACCGCGATCCGGATCGTGATCGAGAATCCGGCACTCGGCAGTCGGGTGTTGGCCACGTAGAACTCCTCCGTCGGCGCTGAGCGGCTCGCCTGGCATTTCTACTCGCCCGCCCAGGTCGGCCGGCATCCGACCCCGCTACCGGTTAGTAGCGCCACGGGCATATAGCAGGTGCGTCGTGCGTTGGGACATGTCAGGATGCTCATGCGAACGGGAAATGCCCCGACAAAAGACATAACGGACAGGAGTCGCGGTTTGCGAGAGCAGGAGACCTTCCTTCCCTACGAGGACGACGAGCTCGACGCCACCACCGGTGAGTACGAGCTGTCGGAGCGGCAGGCGCTGCGGCGGGTCCCCGGCCTCTCCACCGAACTCACGGACATCACCGAGGTCGAATACCGCCAGCTCCGGCTGGAGCGGGTCGTCCTCGTGGGCGTCTGGACCGAGGGGACCCAGGACGACGCCGACAACAGCCTCACCGAGCTGGCGGCGCTGGCCGAGACGGCCGGCTCGCAGGTGCTCGAGGGGCTGATCCAGCGGCGCAACCGGCCCGACCCGGCCACGTACATCGGTCGGGGCAAGGTCGACGACCTGGGCGCGGTGGTGCTCGCCACCGGCGCCGACACGGTCATCTGCGACGGTGAGCTGTCCCCGTCGCAGCTGCGCAACCTGGAGCAGCGCACCAAGGTCAAGGTGGTCGACCGGACCGCCCTGATCCTCGACATCTTCGCCCAGCACGCCAAGAGCCGCGAGGGCAAGGCGCAGGTCGAGCTGGCCCAGCTCGAATACCTGCTGCCGCGACTGCGCGGTTGGGGTGAGACCCTCTCCCGGCAGACCGGTGGTAGCGGCCGCGGCGGTGGCGCCGGCGGCGGCGTGGGCCTGCGCGGTCCCGGTGAGACCAAGCTCGAGACCGACCGGCGCCGGATCCGGCACCGGATCGCGCGGCTGCGCCGCGAGATCAAGAGCATGACGACGGTACGCCAGACCAAGCGTGCCCGCCGCTCCCGCAACGCGGTGCCCGCGGTGGCCATCGCCGGCTACACCAACGCCGGCAAGTCCAGCCTGCTCAACCGCCTCACCGGGGCGGGCGTGCTGGTGGAGAACGCGCTGTTCGCCACCCTGGACCCGACCACCCGCCGGGCCACGACCACCGACGGTCGGCTCTACACCCTCTCCGACACGGTCGGGTTCGTCCGGCACCTGCCGCACCAGATCGTCGAGGCGTTCCGCTCGACGCTCGAGGAGGTCGCCGACGCCGACCTGGTGGTGCACGTGGTCGACGGCACCCACCCGGACCCGGAGGAGCAGGTCCGGGCGGTCCGCGAGGTGCTCGCCGAGGTGGGCGCCGACCGGCTGCCCGAGCTGCTCGTGGTCAACAAGATCGACGCCACCGACGAGGAGACGCTGCTGCGGCTCAAGCGGCTCTGGCCGGAGGCGGTCCTCGTCTCCGCGCACAGCGGGCGCGGGATCGACGGGCTGCGGGAGGCGATCGAGCAGCGGCTGCCGCGGCCGGCCGTCGAGGTCCGGGCGGTGCTCCCGTACGACCGGGGTGACCTGGTGGCCCGGGTGCACCGGCAGGGCGAGGTGCTCAGCACCGCGCACCTGCCCGAGGGCACCCTGCTGCACGTCCGGGTGGGCCAGGCACTCGCCGCCGAGCTCGCGCCCTACCGGGCGGGGGACCGGCTCACCAGCGAGGAACGGGTGGGCGCCGGGCGGTGAGCCGTCCGGCGTCACCCGCCCGAAACCTGGGTCGTGCGACACTTGGCGCCATGCGGCACGCTGTCTCCTCGGTCACGATCGCGCTGAGCCTCGTCGGCGCGGTCGTGGCGCCGGCCGGGCTCGCCCTGGCGGCTCCCGCCGCGGCCCCCGTGCTGGCCGCGGCTCCCAAGAAGAAGTGCACCGTCGAGGACAATCGCCTCCGGGAGCTGTCCGGCCTGGTGGCCACCAGCACCGGCTATGTCGTGATCAACGACGGCACCAATGACCCGAGCCGCAAGCGCGTCTTCTACCTCGACGCCAAGTGCGAGATCTCGAAGGACCCGGTCCGCTACTCGGGTGACGGACCCCTCGACACCGAGGACCTGGCCGTCTCGCCGGACAAGAGGACCCTCTTCATCGCCGACACCGGCGACAACGTCGAGAGCAAGACCCGGCGCGAGCGGGTGGCGGTCTGGACCATGCCGCTGAGCGGGTCGAAGCAGCCGGTGCTGCACCGGCTGGCCTACCCCGGCAAGGAGCCGCACGACGCCGAGGCGCTGCTCGTCGGCGACGACAACCTGCCGCTGGTCATCACCAAGGACCTGTCCGGCAAGTCGGAGATCTTCACGCCGACGGCCAAGCTGAAGAGCAGCGCTGACCTCGAGGCCATCCCGATGAAGAAGGTCGGCGAGGTCACCCTGCCCAAGACCAACACCGAGAACAAGCTGGGCGCGCCCGGCCGGCTGCTGGTCACCGGCGCGGCCCGCTCGCCCGACGGCAGCAAGGTGGTGCTGCGCACCTACGGCGACGCCTTCGAGTTCGACGTGACCGGCGGCAACATCGTCGCCGCGCTGACCACCGGCAAGCCCCGGGTCACCCCCCTGGCGGACCCGTTCGGCGAGGCCATCGCCTACACGCCGGACGGCAAGTCCTTCGTCACCGTCTCCGACGGTGGTCTGCTGGACGCCGCGGACCCGATCGACATCCTCAGCTACACCCCGGCCACCACCGGGGTCGAGGCGCTGCCCAACGCCGGCAACGATGTCACCAAACCGGCCGCGGAGAAGTCCTGGATCGAGGGGCTCACCCTCGACGAGATCACGTACCTGATCGCGGCGGTCGGCGTGCTCGGCGCGCTCATGGTCGGCGCGGGCATCTTCGGCATTCTCAAGGCCCGGCGCAAGCCGGCGCCGCCCGCCGGGCCGACCGACGGGCGCGGCGATGACGAGTTCCCGGTCAACCCCGGCTTTCCGCCGCCGGCCGACCGACGGGCGCGGCGATTACGAGTTCCCGTACAACCCCGGCTTTCCGCCGCGC